>JANQME010000216.1 GCA_028280205.1 Longimicrobiales bacterium | reverse complement strand
TCGTCCCCTACGACGCCCACGACATCGCCCCGTACGTTGCCGGGACCGAGTCGCTGCCCGATGGCCGACTCGGTGGACCCGTGCTGCTCGGCGAACGAGACGGTGACGAACCAACGGAGCTCGTCGGCGTCCTCCGGCAGCATCGTGCGACCGGCCGCCACCGGGATCCCCATCGTCTCGAAGTATCCCGGCGTGACCCAGCGCACGACGAAGACGTCGTGCCTGTCCGGAAAGTCGTCGACGTTCAATCTGTACGCGGCCTGCACGGGCGTGACGGGGAGCCCGGTCGTGACCCCTGCCGCCTCGACGCCGGGCAGCGCGCGCAACCGCTCCACGAGATTCCGGTAGAGGGAGACGGCCTCGTCGTTCGAGTAGCGGGTCGACGGCAGGACGAGACCGAACGTGACGATGTCGGCCGGATCGAAACCGGGGTCGACGGAACGGAGGGTCGTGTAACTCCGCGCCATCAGCCCGGCGCCGATCAGGAGCACGACCGCGAAGGCGACCTGGGTCGCGACCAGAGCTCCGCGGAGCCGGGTGCGCTCGGGCCCGGCCGTCGCGCCCCGACCCGTGCCGGTGAGCTCGGCTCGATGCCAGCGTGAGGCTCGAATACGCGCCGCCGGGAGCAGAGCGAAGGCGAGCGCGGCGAGCCCGCACACGGCCGAGGTGTGGACGAAGACGAGGCGATCGAGTCCCGCGCCGTCGAGCCGGGGAATGCTCGTGGGAGCCAGATCGACCAGGACGCGGGTGCCGGCGAAGGCCAACAGAAGGCCCGCCGCGCCGCCCAGGAGAACGAGAACGAGCGCCTCCGTCAGAGCGTACTGTGCGAGCCGTCCGCTCGACGCGCCCAGCGCGGCCCGCAGGGCCCGATGCTGCGCGCGCTCCTCGGCTCGAATCAAGCAGAGCGTGGCGACGTTCGAGAGGGCGATGACGAGCACGAGGGAGACGGCGCCCAGGACGGCCAGCAGCAGGGGACGCGCATCGCCGACCAGGTCTTCTTCGAGCTCCATCACGGACGGCTCGCCCGCGAGCACGGTCGTCAGGAGGCTCGGCGCGTGGCCGATCTCCGGGAGACGCTGGATGAGCCGATCCACGTCGACGGAAGCCGACTCCGGGGTGGCGCCCGTGTGCAGCCGTCCGATGAAGTGGTACCTCGAGTCGGTGGTGCTCGCCGCTCCGGTGTCCAGACGCATGGGAACCCAGACGTCGACGCCGAGGTTCTGGAAGCCGTAGCTCGGCGGCATCACGCCGATGACCTCACGGGTCGTGTCGTTGAGCTCGATCGTGCTCCCCACGATCCGCGGGTCCGACCCGAAGCTGCCGGACCACAGCTCGTGGCTGAGCAGTGCGACCCGAGCCGCCCCCGGCACGTCCTCGTGGACCGTCGGCAGCCTGCCGAGCGCCGGAGGGGCTCCCAGGACGGCGAAGGCGCTGTTCGTCATCCCGTTCACCACGACCTGCTCGGGCTCGCCTCTTCCGAGGAGCGGCATCCGCGAGGTCGTGAAGGTGCCGAGCTCCTCGAAGCTCCGGCTCTCGTCCCGAAAGAGCCGATACGCCGCGGTCGTAAACCGCGCCGAGTATCGATTCCCGTTCGCGCGGACGATCCCGACGGTCACGATCCGTTGCGATTCGGGGTAGGGGAGCGGCTGCAGGAGCACGGCGTCGACGACCGAGACGATGGCGGCGTTCGCCCCGATGCCGATCGTCAGCGTCACCAGCGCGGTCAGGGTGAAGGCGCGCTCCCCGAGGAGCGAGCGCACCGCGAGCCGAAGATCTCTCGCGAGGTGATCGACCCACGGGAGACCACGCGCGTCGCGATGGCGCTCGCGCACCTGCTCCACGCCGCCGAAGCTCCTCAACGCCGCCCGCCGCGCATCCGAACGCGACATGCCGCGGCGAATGTGCTCCTCGGTCGCCATCCGCAGGTGCGTCCGAATCTCCTCGTCCATCTCCGCGTCGAGCCGTGCGCGGTCGAGCCACATGCGCACGCGCTGCATCCACGCGGGCAGCATCAACCTTCCAGGGCCAGGAAGCGCTCGACGATGAGTGCGGTACGTCGCCAGCTCTGGGTTTCCACGCGCACCTGTTTCCGCCCCGCCGGGGAGAGCGCATAGAACTTGGCCCGTCGGTTCGCGTCCGAGGCGCCCCAATCGGAGGTGATCCAGCCGCGCTGCTGGAGGCGAACGAGCGCCGGGTAGATCGAGCCCTGGTTGAGGCTGATCAGGTCTTCGGCGACGCTCTCGATCTCACGAGCCAGGCCGAAGCCGTGCAGCGGCCCCCTCGTCTGCAGCGTCTTCAGGATCATCAGGTCGAGCGTGCCGTAGGGCACGTCGCCGTGGACTCTCGACATGCTCGCCTCCCTGGACATGTAGGATGTCAACATATAGCTCCACACATGTGGATAGACAACAGGACGGGGGACTGGGCAATGGGTCACTTCGGGGACTGCGCGTCGCCGTTTGACCCCCGCCACAAAACCGACAATGTTGTTTTTGATGATCGCTCCCCTTTCCCGAGGTCGATGCCGTGGGTGGTACGCTCGGTGAGCTCGAACAGCTTCTTCTGATGGCGCTGCTGCGTCGAGGCGGGGAGGCCTCCGGGATCGATCTGCGCGCCGAGCTCGCGGAGCGCATCGACCGGACCGTCCTGCCCGGCGCGGTCTACACGATCATGGAACGCCTGCGTGAGCGTGGACTCGTGACGAGCTTCACCGGCAGTGCGACACCCGAGCGCGGGGGGAGGCGCCGTAAGTACTACCGGATCGCGCCGAGCGGCGAGCGGGCGCTGGCGGACTCGTACCGACAGGTCGAGCGGATGGCCGACGGGATCGCCGACCGGCTGCGCGCCCACTGGGAGGAGCCATGAAGGGCGGGGGACCGCCCGGGTGGGCCGTCCGGCTGGCCAACCTCCTGGTTCCCTCGGCGTCCCGCGAGTTCGTGCTCGGCGATCTCGAGGAGCTCTTCCACGAGGAGGAGGCGCGGGTCGGCCCGCGCCGGGCCACTCTGGGCTACCTCGGGCTCGTGTTCCGCTCGTGGCTCGGCTACGTCCTCTCGGGCGGTCCCGTCGAGGATCTGGTGCTCGACCTCCGCTTCGCGGTCCGGGGGCTGCGGCGTCAGCCGACGTTCACCGTCGTTTCCGCCGCGACGCTCGCAATCGGGATCGGCGCCACGACCACGATGCTCTCGGTGGCGAACGCGGTGCTCTTCCGCCCACCCCCGATCGACGATCCCGAGCGGGTCGCCTCGGTCTGGGAGTTCCGCTCCGGAGACGTCTGGGAGAGCATGGAGGGGCGGCTGCTCCGGTACAGTCGGTACGAGGCGTACCGCGACCGGAGCGCACCCTTCCTCACGGACGTCGCCGCGCACAGCTACGCCCGGGTCGCGATCGGCACCGACCGGGGTGCTGTGGCGGTCAACGGCTTCATCACTTCAGGCAACTACTTCGAGATGCTCGGGCTCGTCCCGACGCTGGGCCGCCTGTACACCGACGACGACGAGTCCGTGATCGTGCTGAGCGAGCGCCTGTGGCGGACGCGCTTCGGCGCGGATCCGGACGTCGTCGGCCGCACGGTCTCTCTCGACAGCCGCTCGTTCGTGGTCGCCGGAGTCGTCGGCTCCGGCTTCGTCGGGACGATGTCGACCTTCACGGCGGACGTCTGGATTCCCTGGCGGGCGTTCATCCGCCTCACCGAGACCCCGGAGGACGCGATCCGCGTCGTTCCGCTCGTGCGTTTGCGCCCGGACGTGCCCCGCGCGGTCGCGCAGGAGCGCGTCGACGAGCTCGCCCGCTCCATCGAACCCGCCGGCCGCGACACGGTGCGCGGGGCTCGGCTCGAGAACATCCTGTGGAGAAGCGACTTGTCGGGCGTTCTGCGGACCGGGGCGGCCGTCCTGGTCACGACCGCCGTGCTCCTGCTGGTGATCGCCGGCGCGAACATCGGCGTGATGCTGCTCGCCCGCTCGTTCGACCGACGAAAGGAGATCGCCGTGCGCCTCGCGATCGGTGCGGGGGGCGGCCGCCTCGTCCGGCAGCTTCTCACGGAGAGCTGTCTCCTCGCGCTGATCGGAGGGGCGGCCGGTGTGGGACTCGCCTACGTCGGCACGGATCTGTTGTCGCAGATCCAGTTCCCGATCGATGCCACGCTCACCGTCGACGCGCGCCCGGATCGACGGGTTCTCCTCGCGAGCGTGGTGCTCACGCTCGCGACCGGCGTCCTGTTCGGCGTCGGGCCCGCGTTGCGCTCGGCGCGCACGGACCTCTCGAGCACGCTCAAGGAGGGGACCCACGGCCTTCGGCTCGGCGGACGGCGCAACGGCTTCGTCGTCGCGCAGCTCGTGCTCGCCACCGTGATGCTGATCACTTCCGGCCTGCTGGTCCGTTCCTTCCGGGAGATGACCGACGTGCCCCTCGGCTTCGACCCCACGGGTGTCACCGTGGCCACGGTCGCGCTCGGGACGCACGACTACGAGCGCGACGAGGTGTCGCGCTTCTACGAGCGACTCGTCGAGGAAGCCCGCGCGCTGTCGGGGGTGGAGTCGGTCGGGCTGGCGCGCTTCGTGATGCTGGGTGGTGCGAACATGGGCAGGCGGTCGGTACCGCTCGACGGCGCCCCCGAGGTGGAGGCGTCGGTCTGGATCAACATCGCGGATCCCGACTACTTCGAGACGATGCGCATCGAGCTCGTGGACGGGCGTCTGTTCGGCCCCGGCGACGCGGACGGCGCCCCTCCGGTCGCGGTTATCAACGAGACGCTGGCGGAGCGCTTCTGGCCGGGTCGATCCGCGGTGGGGCGCAGCCTGCGCGCGGGCGCGGGCGAGTACGAGGTGGTCGGGGTCGTGCGTGACGGGGTCTACGGCTTCGTCTACGACGGCGCGCGTCCGTACGCCTTCCTCCCGCACGCGCAGAACTATCGGTCGAGCATGTCGGTCCACGTGCGGAGTACGGATGGTTCGGAGTCGATCCAGACACGCCTCCGCGCCCTCGTCCGCGAGCTCGATCCCGACGTGGCTCCCTCGGGTCTGCGCGCCATGGACGACGTGGTCCGCTCCAACTCCTTCGGTCCCCGATTCCTGTCGGGGCTGGCCTTCCTCTTCTCGGCGGTCGGACTCCTGCTCGCCGCCCTCGGCGTGTACGGTCTGCTCGCTGTCCAGGTGGCCCAGCAGACGAAGGAGCTGGGAATCCGGATGGCGATGGGCGCGGATCCCCACGACGTGCTGCTCCTCGTGGTACGTCGCGGAGTACGGCTCGCTGCGGCAGGTTGCGGGGTGGGGGTGGCACTCGCGCTGGCCGCGGGTCGCTCCCTTTCGCCGCTTCTCTACTCCGTCACACCGTTCGACGCGCCGACCTACCTGCTCGTGCCGACGCTCCTCGGCGCAACCGTGCTCGTCGCCAGCCTGGCCCCCGCCGTTCGCGGGACCCGGGTGGACCCGACCGTTCTGCTTCGAGACGAATAGGCGGTCCGGGCCGGAGCCGCCGCGACCGCACTCGAACGCGTCGGCGCGGGCTGACGGCTACTGGGACATGCCGAGCCGGGTCCAGGCCTGGCTCCTCTCCGCCAGCCGACTCGCGTTCTCCTCATCTCCCAGCTGTTCCGCGCTGAACGCCGCTGCCAGGTAGGCCCAGGCGTAGTAGTTCGGGATGGCGATCGAGGGATGATCCGGCCAGTGCGTCCAGCCGTCGGGCACGTTCGGCCGCAGCACGAAGGCTTCGTCGAGGAGTACCTTCGTCCGCTCGAAGTCGACGCGTCGGCCCGTCGCGCGGAGGTACGGCGAGTCGGGCAGCGCGAGCTCTCCACGGTCTCCGGCCGTCTCCGAGGGACCGGTGAGCTTGAAGGCGAGACCCTGACGGACCAGTTGGCCACCGAGGCCGAGCTCCGCCGCCGCGCCGCCGTTGGACGAGAAGTAGATGGGCCGCTCGGCGATCGACTCGTGGATGAGGGTGAAGGCGTACTGCATCCAGGGCCAGACGACCTGGCCGGCTCGCAGGCGCGCCGTCGCCGGGCCCAGCACCAGGGACTCGTCGCGGGCGAGGCGGAAGTAGGTCCGGGAGACCCGGTCCACCGTGGTGTCTTGAATCGGGAGGATCGACCGTGACGGAACGACCACGGGGCGGTCGAGCAGGAGGGCGACCTTGTCGCCGGCGTCGGCGAGGTCGTCCACGTACATGCTGTCCGTGTTGTCCGCAGTGTAGACGCGCTGGCACTCGATGAGCGTTTCGTCACCGTCCGGTCGGCCGCCGACGCGGCAAGGGACGGTGAGGTCCCGGAGTTGGCGGGCGTACCAGGGCGTGTTGAAGTACGACGTGACGATCACCGTCACGTCCTGACGAATGCCCTCCACCTCCTGGAGGTACCAGAGCGGGAAGGTGTCGTTGTCTCCGTTGGTGAAGAGCACACCGTACGGCTCGATGCTCATCAGGAGATCGTGCGCGTAGTCGCGCGCCATCCAGTCGTCTGCACGCGAGGCCCAGCTCCAGTTCGCGAACAGGGGGATGAGTCCGACGGCGAGGATCGGGGCCAGCCGCACGAGTGGGACGTGGAGCGTCTTGGAGGCTTCGCGCCACAGCGTCGACAAGCCGATGCCGCTGAAGAGGCCCCACACCGAGAACGAGACGATGAAGAAGTAGTCGCGCTCCCTGACCTCCCGCTCGACTTCCGCGGGCGCCGGCAGCGAATACGCGGGCTCGAAGTTCAGGTAGTAGACGAGCGCCGCGGAGAGCGTGAGGAAGAGCGTGCCGAAGTACCAGAACGCCTCCCGGTCGCGGCGGTGCATCTCGCTCATCCCGCGGATCCCGAGGAACGCGAACAGGAGCGTGAACGGCAGTCGAAACGGCGGGAACGTCGTGTCCTCTCCTTCGAAGGATCGACTCCATTGCCAGTCGAAGTACTGCAGGTAGTTCAGAAGCTGCGCCGACAGCGGGGCCTGACGAGGCCCGACGAATCCGGGGCCCGGCTCTCCTTCGGCGGTGTACTGCTCGCGGCGAATCGTGGCCGAGAGCTCCTCACAACCCATCCCGCCGTAGGTCGCCACCGAGACCGCGGCCTGGGCGATCGAAGCGCACTCGGGCGCCCCCTGGTTGATGACCGGACCGAGCTCCGCGCGGACCGGCAGGAACAGGTGAATCGAGAGCCCGACGAAAGCCGCACCCGCCAGGCTGGGCCACAGGCGCCACTCGAGGAGCGCAGCGCGGCCGTTCCGCAGCACGAAGAGGGCGAGCGCGGGCGCCGCGAGGAACGCCATGAGGTGGTTGCCCACGCTCAGCGCGAGGACGAAGGCCATCAGGACCAGCAGGTTCGAACTCCCGGGGCGGCCGACCCGGTCCTTCCACAGGATCGCAATCCACGTGAGCAGGGCGATGGTGAGGAGCGAGACCGTGTAAACCTTCTCGTTGACGTTGGACTGGTTCCACACGGTGAACGCGGTGGCGCTGATCAGGACCGCGACGCCGGCGCCCAGGAGCGCGAACGCGCGCTCCTCGGAGAAGCGCCGCAGCACGTGGTGGATGGACAGGAACCACAGGCCATGAGCCGTCGCGCTCATGACGGCGCTGAGCAGGTTCACGCGCACCGCAGTCGAGAGCCCGGTCGGTTCGAGGAGTGCCGTCCACGCCCTCGCGAGCACCACGAACAGCGGATTGCCGGGGGGATGGGGAATCCCGAGGATGTTCGCCACCGCGATGTACTCGCTGGCGTCCCAGAACGCCGTCGTCGGAGCCATCGTGACGACGTAGAGACACAGGACGACACCGGCCGAGAGCGCAGCCCATCCGTACGGCGCGCGGGGCGGGACGCTCACGGCGTCGGGCTCGTGAGAGGGCAACGTCTTTCTCCGTTTGCAGGCCGGACCGCTCGAGTCTCGCCAACCTGTCCTCGGGCGCGGAGGTCGGCAAATGGCCAGGCGGAATCAAGAGGGCCGAGGGTCCGTCTTCGACCGTGACCTTGATCTCAATAGTTGAGGCCATCATACTCTTGACCTCAGCTATTGAGATCAAGTGAGGGGTGATGCCGCCCAGACTGTCGATTATGCCCGGTACCATGGAGCTGCTGGCGCTCGGGGCCGTCGCCCGAGGCGGTCGCATGCACGGGTTCGAAGTCGTCCGTTGGATCGCCGAGCACTCGGATGGCGATCTGCTGGTCGAGGAGGGCGCCCTCTATCCGGCGCTGCACAGGATGGAACACCGAGGCTGGCTCGAGAGCGACTGGGCGGTGTCGGACCGCGGCCGCCGCGCCAAGTACTACACCGTCACCCGACGGGGCAGGGAGGCGCTCACTCGGGCCGACCGGCAGTGGATGCGCTACGTCGACGCGGTGGACAGAGTGGTGCATGGCGAGGGCGGGACGTGAGTCGTCGGCGGCTTCGCCACGGGTCTTCGGATCCGGACCACGAGGACGAGATCCGGCACCATATCGAGGTCAAGACGGCCTTTCTCGTTGCGCAGGGCCGGGATCCGGAATCGGCACGGCGCGAAGCCGAACGCTCGTTCGGGAACGTGCAGCGGATCCGCGGAGAGCTGCGGCGGGTCGACAGGTGGGCTGCTCGATCAGCTCGCCTTCGTGAGCTGCTGACTGCGGTCGTCGCCGATTGCCGATACGCGGTCCGGGGGGCGCGGCGCGCTCCGGCGTTCACCCTGGCCGTCGTGTCGACGATCGGCCTGGGCATCGGTTCGGCCACGACGGTGTTCGCCGTGGTGGACGCGCTCCTGCTCCGCCCTCTGCCCTACGAGGAAGCCTCCCGGCTGGTCGAGCTCAACCACGGTCCGTGGCAACGTGGCGGATATACGCCGGGCATGCCGAGCGACCGCATCGATCGATGGCGCACGGCGTTCAGCCCCGCGGTCGACCGATGGATCACCTGGAGCGTGGGTACCGTGAACCACGTGGACGCGGAGACGTCCGAGGCGCTCCGTGTGGTCGCCGTCTCCCCTGGCGCGGACTCGATTCTCGGGATCCCGCTGGCGATGGGTCGCGGCCTCCTGGCCGAGGACGCGGCGGTGGGTGCGCCTGCCGTGGCCGTCGTCACCCGGGGCTTCTACGAGCGTCTCGGGGGCGACCCCGGTGTGCTCGGACGGGTGGTGCGCACCGAGGCGGGTCCGATCACGGTCGTCGGTGTCCTGGCCGGCGGGACTCGCTTCCCGGACCGAGGGGGTGACGTCGATCTGTGGGTTCCTCTGGGAGAGGACCACACGATGCTCGATCGGAGTCTGCCCTCGGTCTCCGGCTTCTGGGGGCGTCTGCGACCGGGCGTAGAACGGGCCGCGGCCCAGGAGCGCGCCGACGACCTCGCCGTCGCACTCCAGAGCGACGACCCGCGCACCGACGGGTGGGGTGTCGTGCTCGAGCCCGTCGGTTCGCACCGCCTGGCGGCGGATGAGAAGCAGGTCGTCCGGACACTCGCCGCGACCGTGTTCGCCCTCTTCCTGATCGCGTGCGTGAACGGCGTCAACCTCCTGATCGTACGGGCCGGCGCGCGGCGTCGTGAGGTGGCGGTCCGGCGCTCCATCGGCGCCACGCGAACCCGTCTGGGCGGTCTCTTTCTGGTGGAGGGCGTGCTCCTTGGTGTCTCCGGGGCCGCCCTCGGTCTGACGCTCGCGGTCGGGTCGATGACGCTGGTGCGTCGGATCATCCCGTGGACCGTGTCGTACTCGAGTCCCTTCGACCTCGTGGTGACGGTTCGCGCCGCGGTCTTCGCGGTCGGTCTGGGGGGGCTCGTGGCCGTCGCGCTCGGGGTCGTGCCGACGGTCGAGGCGATGCGTGGGCGAGGACTCGCGACCCTCGCCGCGCGCGGAGGCGGCGCGCCCCCTGCCCGGCGGCGCCTCCGTACCGGTCTCGTGATCGGGCAGGTGGCCCTGTCGATGACGTTGCTGGCCATCGCCGGCGTGTTTCTGCGGAGCTTCGTCACCCTGGTAGGCGTGGATCCGGGCTACGACTACCGGAGCGTCGCCGTCGCCAGCATCGATCTGTCGGGCCCGCGCTACGCCGAGCCGAGGACGCGAGCGGCGTTCCTGGACGAGCTGGAGGGGCGGCTCGAGGCGGTGCCGGGCGTGGAGGGCGTGGCCTACTCCACCGGCGTGCGGTTCCGTTCCGGCGTGACACTCGAGGCGGAGGGCGAGCCCGTGCGGTCGGACCAACCGTTCCGGGTCCCGTCCGCGCTCGTGGCGCCCGACTACCTCGCCGTCACGGGCATGCAGCTCGTGGCCGGGCGGGGCTTCACCGAGGCGGATGTGTCTGCCGGTGGCGCCATTGTGGACCGGGACATGGCCGCCTTCCTCTGGGGCGATCGGACTCCGCTGGGCCGCCGCTTCCGACTGGATCCGGAGAGCAGCGAGTGGATGACGGTGGTCGGTGTCGTCCGGGAGATGCGGCTCATCGGCCGCGACGACCGCGAGGGTCCCTACCAGATGCTGCTGCCGTCCGACCCCGAAGCCGTGCGCGGATGGGTGCAGGTGGCGGTTCGCGTGGGAGGAGACCCTCGGCTCGCCCTTCCCGTGATTCGCGACGCTGTCCGCGAGATCGATCCAGACCAGCCCATCTGGCGGCTGAGGACCGCAGCCGATGCTCTCGACGAGCACGACGAGCTCCTCCGCTTCGCGGTGACGCTGGTGGGCATGCTCGCCGGAATCGCCGTGCTGCTGGCCTCCGTCGGTCTCTACGGCGTGCTCTCCTACTCCGTCTCGCTCAGGCGCAGGGAGCTCGGGGTGCGTCTGGCCCTCGGTGCCGGGAGGAGAAGCGTCCGGCGAATGGTGGTCGGTGAGGGTCTTCTCATCGCGACGACCGGGATCGCACTCGGGATCGTGGGTGCGCTCGCCGCGGGGCGGAGCATGGAGCGCCTTCTGTTCGAAGTGACCCCGCACGACCCGCAGGCGATGGTCGGCACGGCACTCCTGTTTCTCTTCGTGGGCTGGCTGGCCGCGCTCGTGCCGGCTCGGCGGGCGACGGCCGTGGACCCAGCCGAAGCGCTGCGAGCGGAGTAGCGCCGAAGGGCTTCGCAGCGAAAATCGACTTGCAGTAGAACAGCAGAATGAACTTGTAGTATCACATCATAATTGACTTGTGATTACACATCCTGATATACTCGCATCCACACGACGTGTTCACTGGCGGCTAGATGTAGGTGACAAGGACGTTGTTCACACCAAGGCCTCGAGTCGGCTGAGTGGTGTGACGTTTCCGATGCCTCGGTGAAGGCGTCGGCGGTTGTATCGGTT
>JANQME010000199.1 GCA_028280205.1 Longimicrobiales bacterium | reverse complement strand
CGAACGCGACCACTCGATGTCCATGAGCCGGTCCGGGGAAAGTCGACACGACCCGGAGACCGACTCCACGGCGAAGGCGCCCGGAAGTCGGGTCGCACCCCGGATCGTGCTCCCGTCGGGCAGCCTCACCTCCACCTCGAAGACGTCACCCGCGGCGAGGTCCGCGGTCGTCGAGTCCGCCAGGAGGAAGCACGCGCCCGGCTCGGGGCTCGGCGCCGTCTCCACGCACCTGCCCTCGACCACACCGGTGAGTCGGTAGCGTCCACCGTCGCCGGTGCGCACGACCTCGACGGTCGCAGCCCGGAGCTCGTCGATCGTGCCGGACGTGCCGATCGTGCGGTGCAGGAAGGCGAGGATTTCGTTCTCCGCCGGGTTCTCCGCGACGTTGAGGTAGACCTCGGCGACCACGACATCCTCGGCGTCGACCAGCGTGACTTCCTCCAGCTCGCACGCCGCGGCCGCGAGGAGAGGCGTGAGCGCCGCGCCGAGTCCCTTCACCGCGCGCGCTCGGCTCCGAGAGGCGCCCCGTGCCGTCGTCATCAGAACGAGATCTCCAGTCCCACGGTCGGCAGGATCGGGAACATCGACACCCCCGAGCGTGTCGCCGGCGCCTGGTCGTACTGGTAGAAGTAGAAGAGCACGTTCCGCTGGTTGTAGACGTTGACCAGGTTCACGTACGGGGTGAGGACGCCCCACGACTTGGGGAAGGTGCGGCGGAAGCTCAGATCGAGTCGGTGGTACGTGGGGTAGCGCGACGCATTGCGCTCCCCGAGCACGACCCCGAAGCCCGCCGGACCGTCGTCCCCCGGCTCACCCGTCCAGTCGAGTCCGCCCCCCTCTACGTAGCGCGGCGCATAGTACCCGTACGACCCTAGCGCGCGCGTGTACGGGATTCCGGTGCCGAAATTCCAGCGCACGCCACCTTCCCAGCCCCACGGGGCGGGATAGCGCAGAACGAAGTCGAGGTCCACGCGCCGGTCGAAGATGGGGGGGTACGTGATCTCCGGCGCGTCGGCGAGCGGCGAAAGGAGGTCGGGGAACGTGCGGTCCGCCTTGAGAAAGGAGAGCGCGACCCAACCGTTGACCGCTCCGGTCTCCTTTCGCAGCAGGAGGTCCACGCCGTACGACAACCCGTCGCCCGCGAGGATGTCGTCGAGCGGGTCGTTGGGGTCGTCCGCCGTATTGAGCGTGACCACCCCGTCGAAGGTCCGCACGTAGCCTTCGACGGACCAGAACCAGTCGACGTCGCGGTACCCCTCCAGACCGAGCTGGAGCTGGTCCGAGACCGTGTGGGGCGCCCGCTCGCCCGAAAGCACCCAGACATCGAGACCGAGAGGGAGCTCCTCGTCGCGCAGCGAGTGGAGAAACTGGGTGTAGCGGCCCCCGGCCAGCTTGACCGCCAGGTCTCCACCGGCGAAGAAGCGCTTCACCGCGAAGCGCGGCGAGAGCTCGAGAATGGGCGAGCCGGGATCGGGCCGGAAGGCGTCGGCGCGGAGCCCGGCCTCCACCAGCCACGCCCGGGGCTGCGACCAGCGAGCCTGCGCGTACGCCCCGTACAGCCACCCCCGACCGTCCCCGCTCCCGAATGTCGTCCCCCCGGTGGCGAAGCTGTTCGCATACGACGTCCGCTCGGCGGAGGCGCCGAGCTGGAAGGCCCAGCGCACTCCGGGCCGCGCATCCAGATCGATCCCCACCTGGGCCTGCTGGATGCGGCTGCGGAAGTCGGTGTCTTCGAAGTCCGGGAAGAGCAGCCCCGTGCCGAAGCGGCTGAAGTTCGCGCGCATCGAGAGCGACCCGCCGCCCCGTCGCGGGCGCGTCCACCCGACGCCGACGGCGTCGTTGCCCCAGTCCCAGTCGATACGCAGGGGGAAGTCGTCGGCGTCGAGGGAGGTCAGGTCGAAGACGTCCCGGCCGAGGTAGCCCGTGAACGTCAGCCGATCCCCACCCGGCGACCACCCCTCGACGAAGGTCTGGAGGTCGGTGAGGTGGTAGGGGAAGTCGAACGCGGGCCTGAAGAGGACGTCGAAGTAGGACCTCCGAGCCGAGACCCGGTAGTTCATGCTCGACTGACCCAGCGCGCCCGCCACGGCGTCCGGCAGCCGTCCGCCCACCGCGACCCGCGTCGCCAGGAGGGAGACGGCGGCGTCGACGCCGAAGTCGCCCTCTCCGACGTCGCTCTCGATGTCGAGAACCGACGAGACCCGACCTCCGTGCTCGGCCGCGAAGCCGCCGGACTGGAGCTCGACCCTGTCGATCATGTCCGCGTTGAAGACCGAGAAGAGCCCGCCCAGATGGAAGGGCGAGTAGATCGGCACCCCGTCGAGCAGAATGAGGTTCTGATCCTGGGAGCCTCCACGCACGTGAAAGGCCGCCGAGAAGTCGGAGGTCGACACGACCCCCGGCAGGACCTCGATGGCGCGCACCGGATCGGGCTCGCCGACGCCGGGGACCAGGCGCAGCTCCTCGAGCTCGAGCTCGCGGATGGTCGCGCCGCCGAGTTCTTCGAACCGGATGCGCTCGCGGCTCCGCACCGCCTCCACGTCGATGCCCTCGAGCTGGATCGCGGCGGCCTCGACTCGGACGTCGACCTCCAGTGTCTCCCCCGAGCTCAGCTCGACGGTCTCGGAGAACTCGCTGTACCCGAGGGCCTGGACGCGAAGATCGTACGCGCCCGGCCGGACCTCGGAGATCCGGAACGACCCGAGTCGGTCGGTGTCGGCGGCGTACAGCCGGGTCTCGCCGCGGAAAAGCGAGACCGTCGCGCCGTACACGGCGGCCCCCTGCTCGTCGTGGACCCCACCCTGCACGGTCGCCTGCTGCCCCTGAGCCTGCGCGGATGCACCCGCCAGAAGAGCGGTCGCGAGAGCTGCGAGGCAGGCGTTTCGGAACGAGGCTCGGGCGACCGGGCCGACGAGACGAGTACGGATCAAGAGCGGGGGAGGCGTTTCCGCGCGCGCCTTCTACAAGGGTCACTTCGGGCTGCTGCGTCCCGCGCAAGACACCTCGGTCACCCTCGCGGTTCCGGACGCCGCTCAGTCGAACCAGCCCGAGAGCCGCTCGAGTGCTCCGAGCAGGTCCAGCTCCAGCTCCAGCACGGGTGCCAGCGGATCCTCGCCGAGCCGCTCCATGCGCTCCGGCACGTTGGCGATCGAGAAATCCTCGATCCGCAGCTCGTCCGTGAGTTCCTCGCGCAGGAGGGGGATCGACACCGGAGCGCCGGGCTTCGGCCGCACGGTGAAGGGAGCGACCAGAAGGCGGCCGTGTCCGTTCTGCACGAAGTCCACGTAGACCTTCCCCTCCCGCCGCCCCGGATTCCTTGTCAGCGTCGCGATCTTCGGAAGCTCGGCGACGATCACCCGGCCCAGGAGCTGTCCCAGCGCCCGCGACTGTTCGTACGTGAGGCGCCCGGCGAGCGGCACGAGCAGATGGATCCCCGAGGATCCGCTCGTTTTCGTGAAGCACGGCAGCTCGATGTCGTCGCACAGCTCGTGGATCGTGCGGGCGATCCGCACCACGTCCGCGAAGGGGGCGTCCTTGGGGTCGAGGTCGAGGATGCACCAGTCGGGCTCCGCCAGCGACTCGATCCGGCTCGACCACACGTGGATCGGGATCGTGCCCATGTTGACGACGTAGAGGAGCGACTCGACGTCCTCGGCAACGAAGTACGAGAGCTCCCGCTCGCTCCCCTCGCTCCATACCGTCACGGTCCGAAGCCAGTCGGGTGCGTACGGCGGCGCATCCTTCTGGAAGAACGACTTGCCCTCGATCCCGTCCGGGTAGCGCGTCATCACGAGCGGGCGATCGTCGAGGTAGGGGAGCATCCAGCGCGCGATCGCCCGGTGGTACTCGATCAGGTCGCCCTTCGTGTAGCCCTCCTCAGGCCAGAAGACCTTGTCGAGGTTCGTGAAGGGCACCTCCTTCGGCTCCTCGAGCTCGATCGCGACCGGCTCCTCGTCCGGCGAGCGTGCGGTGATCTCCCCGCACTCCTCAGGGGCACGGTCATCGCGGAAACGCACGAACGACGGCTGCCGGAGCACGCCCTGCTCCGTGAGCTCGTTGTACCGTACCTCGGCCACGAGGGTGGGGCGCGTCCAGTGGTGTCCCGCCCCCGTCGGCACGGGACCGGAGGCGCACGGGGCCTCGTCGACCTCGATCTCCCGGAGCGCCTCGAGGGTGTCCGTCAGCCCGGCGTCGGTGAAGCCGCTCCCCACGCTCCCGGCGTAGACCAGCTCGTCGTCCTGGTGGCGGGCCACATGGATCGAGCCGAGCACGTCCGGCGCGTCCTTCTGCTCGCTCCACCCGACCACCACGAAGTCGCCGGTGCGGACGGTCCGGACCTTCAGCCAACTCCTCGATCGTCCGCCGCGGTACGGCGCGTCGGCTCGCTTACCGACGATTCCCTCCAGGCCCATCCGCTCGACGTGCTCGAACATCGTCTCGCCCCGCTCGGCGATGTGGTCGACGTAGCGGATCGGGCCCACGGTCGGGAGAAGCTCCCGCAGGAACTCCTTGCGCACCGTGAGCGGGAGCGGGCGCAGGTCGCGGCCCTCCAGCCCCAGCAGATCGAAGGCGTGGAAGACGGCCGGAAGCTCGACGCCGGCGCGCAGCGCGTCGAGCCGGTTGAGGATCCGACCGCGCCGCTGAAGGCGGCCGAACGACGGCATTCCGTCCGAGTCGTTCACGACCACTTCACCGTCGAGCACGAGGCCCTCGTAGGGCAGACCCCGAACGGCCCGGGCGATCTCGGGGAACGTGGCGGTAAGATCGTGTCCGGCGCGGGAGCGCAGGAACGCCTCGCGAGCTGTCCGCTCGGCCAGGAGCCGATACCCGTCGTACTTGAGCTCGAAGATCCACCCCTTCCGGCTGAACGGGCGCTCCTCCGCCGTAGCGAGCACGAGGTCGACGTCCTTTGCGCGGACCGTCCCCTCGGCCGCCCCGGCCTCGGCCACCCGCGCGCCGAGCTCCGCGGCGCGCTCGTCCGCATGGGGGAACTCCTCCACGGTGAGGCCCGAGTAGATCGAGTCGTCGGGGTAGTCCTCGGTCTCCGCGTCCGGGTCGAGGTACGCGTCCCGCTCCTTGATGAGGAGCCAGGAGTTGGGCGCCTGTTTCGTCTTCACCAGCGTCCAACGGCCCAGCAGCTTGTGGCCGTGCAGGTCGAAGAGGAGCTTGCCCTTCTCGAGGCCCGCGTGAGGATCCTCCAGCGGCGTCCACACGCCGCGGTCCCACACGATCATCGCACCGGCTCCGTACTCGCCCGCCGGGATCACCCCCTCGAACTCCGCGTACTCGAGCGGGTGGTCCTCCGTCTGCATCGCGAGGCGCTTGTCCGCCTGGTTCGGAGACGGCCCCTTCGGAATCGCCCACGAGAGGAGCACCCCGTCGAGCTCGAGACGGAGGTCCCAATGCAACGCACGCGCGGCGTGCTTCTGCACCACGAAGATGCTGCCGCCCGCCACCACCCGGCCACCGAACGGTTCGGGCGTGCGCGAGGCGGTGCGCTTCTCGCGATACGACGCGAGGCGTTCGTCTCGGGAGGGGGTCATGGGGCAAGCTACTCGGAGCGGGACCCATTAGCTTCCCGGCGGCGCCCACCACGCCCAGAGGAGCCCGATGGTAGCACCCGGACCCGCTGCACCTCCGGACACCCTCAGGGGCCGGACATACGAGGTCATCTTCGGCCACGAGCCCGGCCCGGGACGCTGGTTCGACGCGATCCTCATCCTGCTCATCCTGGCCAGTGTCGCGGTCGTGATGCTGGACTCCGTGGCGAGCTTCCGCGAACGCCACGCCGACACGCTCATCGCGATCGAGTGGGGCTTCACCGCGCTCTTCACCGCCGAGTACGCGGTCAGGATCTGGTGCGTGCGCCCCGTGCGCGCATACACGCGCTCCTTCTACGGGATCATCGACCTCCTCTCGATCCTCCCGACCTACCTGAGCCTCGCGCTCCCGGGCGGACAGTATCTGGCCGTGATCCGTGTTCTGCGGGTCATCCGGGTCTTCCGGGTCTTCAAGCTGGCGCGCTTCCTCGGCGAGGCGAGCATCCTCTCCATGGCGCTCCGCAACGCGCGCTACAAGATCGCGGTCTTCATCGTGACGGTCGTCTGCATCGTCATCGTGGTCGGCTCGGTCATGTACCTGATCGAGGGAGCGCCCGCCGGCTTCACCAGCATCCCGCAGGGGGTCTACTGGTCGATCGTGACGCTGACGACGGTCGGCTACGGCGACATCGCCCCCATCACTCCGCTCGGCAAGACGCTCGCGGCGTTCGTCATGATCCTGGGCTACGGGATCATCGCGGTCCCGACCGGGATCGTGACGGCCGAGATCGCGCAGCTCGGTGCACAAGGACGCTCGGTGCGGACGTGCCCTTCGTGCGAGCACGTCGAGACGGACGCGGACGCCCGCTACTGCCGCTTCTGCGCCGCAGCGCTCACGGAACGGCCCGCACGCCCAGGAGGTCCATGACGCCGAACGCTTCGAGCGTCATCCAGAAACCGAAGCCTCCGTACAGCAGCATCATGACGTGCGCCTCGCGCATCGAGAGCTGCATGTCGCGCAGCATGAAGATCAGCATCACGATCGTCGCGACGATGAGAAACGTCATCATCGGCACGATCTGAGTGAAGTTGACCTGGATCGAGCCTACGAGCATCACGCCGAGCGGGACCGCCACGAGCAGATCGAAGACGTTGCTGCCCAGGATGTTCGAGACGCTCGACTCGATTCGGCCCCGAACGGAGGCGCGCACGCTGACGAAGGTATCCGGGATGGACGTCGCCGCAGCGACGATCGTCATGCCCCACAAGAAGGTCGGCGTCTCCAGCGCCCGGCCCAGCGTGATCGCGACGCGCAGGAGAAGCTCGACCCCGATCAGGATCAGGACGATACAGCCCAGGAGCACAGCCCACTCCCGAAGCGCACGAATTCCGTCCTGGGGCGGGTTTTCGGCACGCCGTCGCTTCACCTCCTCGAACTGGATGAAGAGGTACAGGCCGTAAAGGAGGAGGGGGAAAAAGGCTAGCGTGCGCGTGAACTCGCCTCGGAAGACGCGCCGTCCACCCTCCAGCGTGGTCGGTTCGAAGCCGTTGTAGATGACGGTCAGGCTCAGGATGAGCATGAGCATCGCCACGGACACCAGGTAGAACTGCGCCTCGCGGTAGACCAGGTCCCGGTTGGCCTTCAGCGCCCGGCCCCGCGCATACACGGAGAAGGCCGGGATGACGAGGATGTTGTAGATCGCCGAGCCGATGATCGCCGCCAGGCCGAGCTCGAAGTCCTTATGCGCCATGGGGGCCAAGAGCGCCGTGACCAGCTCCGGCATGCTCGACGAGATGGCGAGCAGCACCGAGCCCTTCACGGCGTCGGGGATCCCGTAGTGCTGCGCCAGGAGGTGGGTCGACTCCTCGAGTCGCGCGCAGGCGATCCACAGGAGAGCCGACCCGGCGAGCGTCCCGCCCAGGATGAAGGCGATGATCATCGCGCGAAGCTCATCGCTCGCCGAGGGCGGGACAAGGCCCGAACCACGGGGCTCGCAAGCTGTAGCTCGGTACGGGTCGGTACGCCCCGTGCACCCCGTCTCATCGGGTGATCGGCTGGTGACCCATCGTCGTCTTCACGGTTCTTCGTTGCCGGACGGACGGAGTGGAACATACGTTTGCGATCTATGGCTGCTCGCGCGATCGGAACGTCCACCGTGGCCTTCGGGCTCGTCTCACTCCCCGTGAAGATCTACTCCACGGGCGAGTCGGGACGG
>JANQME010000180.1 GCA_028280205.1 Longimicrobiales bacterium | reverse complement strand
TGCACGAGATGGGACTCGGCCCCGACAGACCGTACAAGAAGAGCGCGACCGTCGTCGGCGACGTCCTGGGCAAGTACCACCCGCACGGCGACTCGGCGGTCTACGACGCGCTCGTGCGCATGGTGCAGGACTTCTCCCTGCGTATGCCGCTCATCGACGGCCAGGGCAACTTCGGCTCGATCGATGGCGACCCCGCGGCGGCGTATCGCTACACCGAGGCGCGCCTGCAGGCACTCGCGACGGAGCTCCTCGAGGACATTGAGAAGGAGACCGTCGACTTCCAGCCGAACTTCGACGATCAGCGGACGGAGCCCAGCGTCCTCCCCGCGCGCTTCCCGAACCTGCTCGTCAACGGCTCGTCCGGGATCGCCGTCGGGATGAGCACGAACGTTCCGCCGCACAACCTCGGGGAGGTGGCTGCGGGGATCCGGCAGCTCGTCGTCGACCCCGACTGCACGGTCGAAGACCTCATGCGCCACGTCCCGGGTCCGGACTTCCCCACCGGCGGCTTCGTGGTGGGTCTGGGCGGAGTCGAGAAGATGTACAAGACGGGGCGCGGCCGCGTGATCATGCGCGCTCGCGTCATCAAGGAGGCGCTCCGCGGCGGGAAGGAGCAGCTCGTCGTCACCGAGCTGCCGTACACGGTGAACAAGACGAAGGTGATCGAGCAGATCGCCTCACTCGCCAAGAAAGGGCGGGTCGAGGACTTGGCCGACATCCGCGACGAGACGGACCGCGACGGGATCCGGCTCGTCATCGAGCTCAAGCGGGGCGCCGACGCTGCGGCCGTCCTCAGGACGCTCCTGCGCGGCACGTCGCTTCAGACGACGTTCGGGGCGCACCTGCTGGCGCTCGACCACGGCGAGCCGAAGCACTTCGATCTCAAGCAGATTCTGGAGCGCTTCCGAGACCACCGGCTGGAGGTCATCCGGCGTCGGAGTCGACACGACCTGGAGCGGGCCGAGGCGGAGCGGCACATCGTACAGGGCCTGCTCGCGGCGCTCGATCGGATCGACGAGGTCATCTCGATCATCCGCTCCTCGGCCGATCGACCGGAGGCGGCCGAGCGCCTCCAGGACGCGCTGGGCCTGAGCGAGGTCCAGGCCGACGCGATTCTGAACATGCGGCTCGCCCGCCTCACGGCGCTCGAGCGCAACCAGCTCGAGAACCGGCTCTCGGAGCTCGGGGCCCTCATCGCCGAGCTGCGTCAGATCCTCGGCTCGGAGGAGCGCCAGCTCGAGCTCATGCTCGAGGAGTTGGGCGAGGTCGTGAAGAAGTACGGGGACGCGCGTCGCACCGTCCTCCTCGACGACGACGAGTCCGAACTCGAAGCGCCCGAGATGGAGAAGCAGCTCGCCGACGAGGACGTCGTCGTGACGCTCTCGCACGAGGGCTTCGTGAAGCGGATCCCCATGCACCTCTACCGACGGCGCGTGGGGTCGGGGAAGGCGCTCGCGGGGATGGAGCGGTACGAGGACGACTACGTCGAGCGGCTCTTCGTCGCGCGGACGCAGGGGTGGATCCTGGCCTTCACCGAGCTGGGCCACGTGCACTTCCTGGCCGTCCTCGACGTACCGGAGAGCGCCCGCTCCTCCCGGGGGCAGTCCGTCTACGCCCTCATCGAGGGGGCGGACCGGAAGGACCGGATCGTCTCGATGATCCCCGTGGAGGATCTGGAGGTCGAGGACCGCTACCTGGTCTTCCTGTCACGGAAGGGCGTCGTGAAGCGCACCCCTCTCTCGGACTTCTCGAACCCGCGCGCCGGAGGTGTGAAGGCGGCCGGCGTGAAGTCGGGCGACGTCATCATGGACGTCACGCTCTCCGACGGGACGGCGGAGGTCATGCTGCTCTCGCGCGGCGGCCGGGCGATCCGCTTCCCGGAGGATCAGATCAGCGTGGTCGGACGGACCGCTCAGGGCGTGAAGGGCATGTCCCTCAAAGGCGAGGACGAGGTGGCCGGCATGCTCATGATCCGGCGCGACGCCACTGTCCTGACCGTCGGCGAGGACGGGACCGGCAAGCGGACTCCGATCGCGGACTTCCCGCTCCAGAAGCGCGGCGGGATGGGGAATCTCGCCGTCCCCGGCGGCGGCACGAGCGCTCCGATCGTCGCGGCGCTCGAGGTCGTCGAGGCCGACGAGGTGATGATCGTGACCGCGGCCGGCCGGGTCACGAGGGCCGCCGCGGACTCCGTGCCGGTCCAGGGGCGCCGGACGCAGGGCAAGCGCATGGTGGACGTGGAGCGGGGCGACCGCGTGGTCGAGGTCACCCGGGCGCAGGGCCGTGGCGGTGTGCCGGCGCGGGACGACGGGGAGCTGACGGGTGGGGCGGAGGGAGACGGGGAGGAAGGGCAGCTGGATCTGCTGGGGTAGGGGCGGGCGACGGTCTCGTCTCTACTCCGATCGCAGCGTCGACATCGGGTCCGTTCTCGTGATCCGGCGCGCCGGCACGACGCTCGCGACGAGCGCCACGGCGAAGAGCACGCCGACCGAGACACCGATCGCGGACGGGTCCGCGGTGCTCACTTCGTAGAGGAGTGGACCGACGAGTCGAGCGGCCGAGAGCGCCGTGAGCACTCCGACGACGAGGCCGATACCCGCGAGGCGCATGCCGTCGAGTGCGACGGAGCGCACGACGTGAGCGGACTCGGCACCGAGCGCCAGGCGCACGGCGACCTCGCGCGCCCGTTGTGTGACGGCGAACGACACGATGCCGTAGATCCCCGTGGCGGCGAGAAGGAGGCCGAAGAGTCCGCCCCAACCCAGCATTCTGGAGAGGACTCGAAGATGGAGGTACTGAATGCCGACCTGTTCGGAGAGTACCGCCGGAGGCATCAGTTGGACCGTGCCGCTCCGGGGTGCGATCTCGCGCAGCAGAGGCAGGTGCTCCCGCGCGGCCCCGTCGCCGGATACCGCGATGGCGAAGTGCGGCTCGAAGTCCTGATAGATCGAGCTCCAGAAGTAGGGCATCGGGTCGTCGTCGAAGTCCTGGTACTTTCCGTCCCGTGCGACCCCGACCACCGTGAAGCTCGTCTCGATGTCGCCGCGGTCGACGGTGAACGTCCGACCGATCGGGTCCATCTGCGGCCAGTATCGGCCGGCGAACGTCTCGTTCACGACGGCCACCGGCGTCGCGGCTTCGTCGTCGGTCTCCTCGAGCGATCGACCGGTCAGAATCGGGATCCGCAACATCTCCAGGTACCCGGGAGACACGGCGTTGTGGAAGATCTCCTCCACCGCGTCCGTCGGCGGTTCGAACCCCTGCACGTCGAGCGGTAGCGGCGCCAGCGTTTGGAAGAGGGTCAGCCCCAGCGAGCGCGCGAACGCCACCCGGTCGACCCCCGGTCGCCCGACGAGTCGATCCCGGAGCTCCCGGATGGCCTGCACCCCCTCCGCGGCGCCGACTCCGTCCGGCAGCTCGTGCGTGGCCACGGCGACGCCGTCGTGTCGGAATCCGATGTCTGCGGCGCTGGCCACGGAGAGGGCACGGACGAAGAGCATGGCACCGACGAGCAACGCCGCCGAGGTGGCGCACTGGACGACCACGAGGCCGCTGCGAAGCGAGAAGGCGCGTCTCCGTGTCCCGACCCGCGACTCCTTCAGGGCCGCCCCGACGTCTGCACGCGAGGCCCCGATCGCCGGCAGGAGGGAGAAGGCGAGCGTCGTCGACAGGGCGAGAAGACACGCGGCGGCCAGCACCTCGAGGGACATCTCCAGATCCAGCCTGGCCGGAAACTGAATCGGAAGAGAGAGGGTGCTCAGATAGTGCGTCGCCCAGAACGCGAGTCCGAGGCCGAGCGCCGTGCCGAGCACACCCGGCCACACGCCCTCCGCCAGCAGCATTCGGACGATCCTCGACCGACTGGCTCCCAGAGACGCGCGCAGCGCGATCTCGGCGCGCCGGCGCTGTGCACGTGCGACGTACAGACCCGCGACGTTCGTGGCCGCGAGGAGGAGAATCATGGCCGCCACGACGAAGAAGAAGGCGCCCGCCGTGAGGAGGAGTGCTCGTGCCCTCGGGTTCGTACGCGACCGCTCCTCCGACACCACCGTCAGCTCTTGCGGACCCGCGCCCGGCTGAGCCCATGCGGAGGGATGCGCCCGCGCGAGCCGGTCGGCGAGCACCTCCGCCTGAGCCCGGACGGATGCGATCGTCGCTCCCTGCTTCAGCCGGCCGATCGCCAGGAAGTCGCGCTGCGCCCGATCCTCGCGGGTCGCCCGGTTCATCACGCCGCCGGGCTC
>JANQME010000099.1 GCA_028280205.1 Longimicrobiales bacterium | reverse complement strand
GGACGGCACCCCGCGGGAGCGGACGCCGGTTCGGCCTGCACGGGTGCAGGCGTGGAGGTCGGACGAGCGGGGACGGGGCGGAGCGCCTCGGGCGCCAGCCAGCGGACGGAACGCCCGGGTTCGGCCGACGCGCTCCGGCCGGGCTCCTCCGGTGTGGGCGAGTCCGCACCGGAGTCGTCAACCGGGCGACTCCACGGATCGAACAGGGGATCTTCCGTCACGGCTCGTTCAAGCGAGATCGAGGGCGTCGCGTACAAAGGTCATGCACTGCTCCCGGACCCAGAGCTCGTCGAGATCCACGTCGGGTATCGAACCCATCTCGAGCATCTCGGCCAGTCCATCCGACGTCCAGCGCCGAGCGACCAGCCGGTCCGGGTCGGGCTCGCCCCAGATGAGCTCCAGCGTCCAGCGCTTCGACTTCTCGAGATCCATCGGCCCGCCCTTCGGGTAGAGGTGCAGACGCACGTTGGGCGGATAGGCGTCGAGGAGCTCCTGATACACCACCTTGTGGCCAGCCTGCTCGAGGCGCTCCGCGACCTCGCGCGCGTGCACCAGGACGAAGCGGCGCAGATGCTCTGCGCCCTTTCGCCGCGCGTTTTCCAGCTTGAAGGCGCGCTGGACCATGCGCCGCGTCTCGTCCTGCTTACGGCGCTCGTAGTCCGAGAGGAGGGTCTCGAGGCGATCGGTGGACACGGTCGTCGGTGTTGGGAGCTGGGGGGAGAACGGGCCGCAACCCGCGTACCTGATCCAAGATAGGCGAGTCCCGCGGAAATGGCTCGATTCATCTCACGATATTGAAGACTCGGGTTCACACGGACGGAGCGGAGATGGGGCAACGGACTGAAAGGGTTCGACGAACGGCCCGCCGGATCCTGTTCATCGGGCAGTTCGCGATCGTCCTACCGGCCCCCGTATGCGGACAGTCGGATACCGCGACAGGCGGCTGGGACTCACGTCGAGTGCTCGACCTCGTCGCGCAGGCCCGGGAGCTCCGCAGATCGACCTCGATCGACCCGGACTTCCGCAGCTACACGGCCGACGCCCGGGGATACGTGTACTTCTTCATCGACCGTCCCGACTCGGCGCAGCAGGTCCTGGTGAAGGCCGACCAGATCGCGCTCGACGTCCTGTGGCGGGCTCCGAACGACACGCGCCAGACGATCGTGGGCCGGCGCGACGAACGGCTCCTGCCCACGAACATCCGCTACCACCTCGACCACCTCACCGTCATCCAGGACGACTTCGGGGACCGGATCGTCATGGGTGACGGCGACGAGGTCTCCTCGGTCGCCCACCCCTTGGCGCCGGGCGCAGAGGCGACGTACGAGTACAGGATCTCGGACTCGCTCAACATCGCGTACGGAGCCGACTCCGAGGTCAGGGTCTACGAGGTGCGTGTACGGCCGCGCTCGCTCGACGAGCCCGGCTTCGTGGGGAGCGTATACCTCGATCGGGATCGGGCCGCCGTCGTGCGGATGCGCTTCTCCTTCACGCCCGCCTCCTACGTCGACCGGTACGTCGACTACATCCGGGTTTCCCTGGACAACTCGCTCTGGATGGAGCGCTTCTGGCTGCCCTACCGTCAGGAGGTCGAGATCAGACGAGAAGCGCCGTTCTTCGACTTCCTGGCAGGCAGCGTGATCCGGGGACGGTTCGAGATCGGCGGCTACGACTTCAACGCCGACCTGCCCGACTTCCTCTTCCGAGGCCCGACCGTCCAGACGGTTTCACCGAACGCGCGGGCGACCTTCCCGTTCGAGCGCGGACTCCTCGACGACCTCGAGGAGGCCGGCGGCCTGGTAACTCCGCCGGCCATCGAGGCCGTCGAAGCGGAGGTGCGCGAGGTCGTGGAAGACCAGGTGCTGTCCGGACTCTTACCCCTGCGGCTCCACGGTGGAAGCATCTCCGACTTCGCCCGATACGACCGAGCGGAGGGAATCTTCGTCGGAGCGGGAGCCACGTGGCGCCCGACCGGGTCCGCCCTCGTGCAGGCCACCGGGGGGTACGCATTCGGGCGCGGGCGCGCGTCGGGGGGGGTGCGGGTCACGGCATCGGATCCGGGACCAGGTTGGTCGCCCGTCCTTGAAGCCTACGCGAGTCGGCTCACCGACATCGGCGAGAACCCGGGTGCCACGCTGCTGGAGAACACGATCACCTCCGCCGCAGGGTCGCGCGACTACCTGGACCCGTACTTCCGCCACGGCGCGGCCGTCGTCTTCCATCGGGCGGGGGGCGCCGGGTGGTCGCTCACGCTCCGCTTCGAGGAGCATCGCACGGCCCGCGACGTCGTCTCGGACGGCCCGACGACCGACTTTCGCCCCGTGCGCTCGGTGGACGAAGGCACCATGGGCGCGCTCGAGATCGCTGGGTCCGTGGGGTTACCGCGCGACGGCCGACTCGGGCTCACCGCCACGGCGGGTCGCCTGGGCGAAAAGGACTTCGCCTCGCTCGACGTCGATGCCCGGTGGCGCTTCGAGAACGGTGTCGACCGGTGGCACGTCGTCACGTCGCTGCTCGGGGGCCTCGTGAGCTCGGGCGCTCCCGCGCAGCGCGCGTACCTCCTCGGTGGACGCCATACGCTCCTGGGGCACGAGTACCGGCTGTTCGCAGGACGGGCGTACTGGCTGGCGCGCGGGGAGCTCACGGTCCCGGTCCGCCCCCCCTGGGTGGGCATCCGAGGCTTCGTCGCGATCGGCTCGACGGAGCTCGGAGACTGGACCCTGCCCGCCGATTGGAACGCCCGGGACGCCCAGGGCATCCGCGGCTCCGTGGGTCTGGGTCTCTCCCTCGGGTGGGACGCGCTTCGCTTCGACGTGGGTCGCGCGGTGTGGGGGACCGGCTGGGAGGCGATGCTCTCCGTGGCTCCGCACTTCCGAAGCTGGATGTGACGGGG
>JANQME010000087.1 GCA_028280205.1 Longimicrobiales bacterium | reverse complement strand
CAGCCCTCCGCCCTGAGCGCCGCGATCTCCTCGGTGAGCCGCGGCACCACCTCGAAGAGGTCGCCCACGATCCCGTAGTCGGCCACTCCGAAGATCGGCGCGTCGGCGTCGCGGTTGATGGCGACGATCGCCCCGGCCGTGCGCATCCCCGCGAGGTGCTGGATCGCGCCCGAGATCCCCACCGCGAAGTAGAGCTTCGGCGCGACCGTCTTCCCGGTCTGACCGACCTGCTCCCGGTGGGGCCGCCAACCGGCGTCGACGACCGCTCGGGACGCCCCGAGTGCGACGTCCGCTCCGATGGCATCCCGCAGGCCTTCCAGGAGGTTCCAGTTTTCGGGGTCCTTCATTCCCCGCCCGCCGGAGACGACGACGGACGCTTCGGAAACGTCGAGCTTGCCGTCCGACGCGGCGCGCCGCTCGACGAGCCGGACGCGGAAGGTCGACGCGTCGACTTCGGGCGCGAACGTCTCGACCGTCCCCGCCGCGGCGCGCTCCTGGACCTGGAAAACGTTCGGGCGGATCGAGAGGAGCGCCGGCGTGGCGTCGAAAGAGAGCGTGGCGAACGCCTTGCCTGAGAACACCGGCCGAGTCACGGAGAGCGCCGTCCCGGTTGCGTCCACACCCGTGACGTCGGTCGCGAGCGGGACGTCGAGCGTGGCCGCGACGCGCGGTGCGAGGTCCTTGCCGAGGCCGGTCGCGGCGAACACCACCGCGTGGTAGCCCCCGTCCCGGACCCGCTCGGACACCAGCTTCGTGTACGCTTCGGGGGTGTACTCCGTGAGGGCGTCGTGCTCACCGACCGTCACCACCTCCGCCCCGAAGGCCCCCAGCGACCCGGCCGACGCCGAGCTCCCCGGTCCGCCCAGCGCGAGGGCGCGCACGGTTCCGCCCGACGCCTCCGCAATCTCCGCGGCCACGCCGACCGCTTCACGCGCGGCGGCGCCGAACTGTCCGTCTCTCTGCTCCACGAAGGCGAGCACGTTCACCATGTCGATCTCCGAATCTCAGCCGTGTGTTTCGATGTCGAGTGGGGTGGCCCGGCACGGGCCTCAGAGTGCGTTGGCTTCTTCGCGCAGGAGCCGCACGAGCTCGGGCACCGCGTCGGGCCCCTCGCCGACGACGCGCCCCTCGGGTCGCGCCGGCGGCTCAGCCAGAGAGGTCAGCGTGAGCCGTCCGGCGGAAGCCGTCGCCGGCTTCTCCTCGAGCGGCTTCCGCTTGGCCGCCATGATGCCCTTGAGCGCCGCGAGGCGTGGCTCCTTGGGGCCCTTGGTCATGCAGAGCACCGCGGGCAGATCGACCTCGACCACCTCGCTACCCCCCTCGACCTCACGGCGGCACACCGCCGTGTCGCCCTCGACCTCGAACGTGGAGACACCGGTCACGCACGGACGCCCGGTGAGCGTCGCGACCATGGGCCCGACCTGCTGCTGATCGTCGTCGGCGGCCTTGATCCCGAAGAGGAAGAGCGGCGCGTCCTGCGCGTCCAGCTCGGCCGCGAGCGCCTTGGCGGTCGCGAGGCCGTCGAAGCCGACCTCTCCGGTGAGGAGAACCGCCCGATCCGCGCCCATCGCGAGTCCCTTGCGCAACGTCTCCTGCGAGGACGTGTCGCCGAAGGTGAGGAGCGTCACGTCACCCGCGCCCTGCGTTTCCCTGAGCTGTAGTGCCGCCTCGACGGCGAAGGCGTCGTAGGGGCTCATGTCGTACTTGATACCGGACGTTTCGATCGACGAGCCCGAGTCGGCGACCCGAATTCGGGCCTCCGTGTCGGGCACACGCTTCACACAGACGATGACGTTCAACTTCGTGATCTCCGTTCGATTGAGCCCCACCGAGGGCGACTGCGGCACAGCATAGAAAGATAGGGAAAGTTGCCGGCGGTTTGGACCTAGAGAAGCTCTGCGCAGGAAAGGAGCTTCTCTAGAGCGTGGCCCCGAGCAGCCCGAAGCAGACGACCGCGATCGCGCCGCCGACGAGGGCGTACGGGATCTGGGTGCGCACGTGGTCGACGTGGTCCGTCGCGGCGGCCATCGAGGAGATGATCGTCGTGTCGGAGATCGGGGAGCAGTGATCGCCGAAGATCCCGCCGGCCAGCGCCGCGGCGACAAAGGGCGGGAGCGGCAGGCCGAGCGTCGCGGCGGCCGGCACCGCGATGGGGAGCATGATCGCGAAGGTGCCCCAGCTCGTGCCGGTGGAGAAAGCGATCCCGCCGGATACCAGGAAGACGAGCGGAAGGTAGACGAAGGTGGGCATCGCCCCGGCGGTGACCTGCGCCACGTACTCCCCCGTCCCGAGCTCCCGGATCGAATCGCCGAGGGCGAGGGCCAGGAGCAGGATGAGCGCGAGCGGCACCAGCGCGCCGGCCCCCTTGAGCGCCACGCGCACGAGCTCGTCGACGGAGAAGATC
>JANQME010000086.1 GCA_028280205.1 Longimicrobiales bacterium | reverse complement strand
CCGTTCGGGGACGAGCTCATTCTGGAAGAACTCCGGTGCAATGCGCGCTCCGGCCACGAGATTCGGAAGTCCGATGTGATCCGTGCGGACCAGCCGGCGGGCCAGCGCCGCGGTGGCCGGGCTCGTGCGGTACCCGATCGCGAACGGGGTCCCCTCCAACGCCGTCTCGAGCGTCGACGTGCCCGACTTCACGAGCGCCGCGGCTGCGTGACGCTGCAGCGCGCGCGTATCGTCGACGACCGGGAAGCCGAGGTCGTGGAACGGGCCCGCGTGCAGCGAGGCGGCTCGGGAGAAGACGGGCAGGATGTCAGGACGATCCCGGACGACCCGCTGCGCGATCGCCTGGAACGGTTCGAGGTGCCGCCTGAGCTCCTGTGTGCGCGACCCCGGCAGGAACGCCAGGAGCGGTCGGTCGTCCGAAAGCCCGAAACGTCCCAGGAACGTCGCCCGGTCCGACACGTCGTCGTCCCGCTCGACGAGTGGATGGCCGACGTACGTCGCCTCCACTCCGTAGTCTGCGAGGAAGCCGGGCTCGAACGGGAGGATCACGGCCACCCGGTCGGTGATCTCGGCCATCGTCCGCGCACGCCTGCGCTTCCACGCCCAGACTTGGGGCGCGATGTAGTACAGCACCGGGATCCCTCGCTTATGAGCCGAGCGCGCCATGCGCAGGTTGAAGCCCGGGTAGTCGACCAGGATCGCCAGATCGGGTCGCTCCGCGTCCATGAGTCGGTGCAGACGCCGGGCGAGGCGACGGAAGTAGGGAATCCGGGGGAGGACCTCGAAGAAGCCCATGACGCTCAGCTCGTCGAGTCCGGCCAGAAGCTCCACACCTGCGTCCTGCATGTGCGGCCCGCCCGTCCCCGTGAGTCGCAGGTCGGGATGCCGTACTCGCAGCTCGCGCGCGACGGCGGCCGCATGGTGGTCGCCGGAGGGCTCGCCGGCGAGAATGAGGACGGAGCGACCGCGGGGCGCCCCGGCGCGAGCCGTCACGGTCCCGTCAGAAGGCCCAGCCGAGGTACCAGATCGCGACGAGGACCAGGATGAGGAGGCCGATCAGCTTGCCGCGGGGCATCCCCTTCCGCGCCTCCATCCAGCTCTGCTTGCGACGCTTGCGCGCCCGGATCAGCGACATGGCCGTCAGGTGGTGATTCCGCGCTCGCTGGCACGGATGAACTCGATGAGGTGTCGAACCTCGGGGACGCGCGCCGTCCCCCCCGCGACGCGATCGAGCGCCTTGCTCAGATTCACGTCGCTCTGGAAGAGCGTCCGGTACGCCTGCTTGAGCGCTTTGCGCACCTCGGCGGACAGCCCACGCCGCTCCAGCCCGACACTGTTGAGCCCGTAGAGCTTCGGCGGGTTGCCCGCCACGCGACAGTACGGCGGTACGTCCTGAGAGATCCGCGACCCTCCTCCGATGAAGGCGTGCGCCCCGATCCGGACGAACTGATGAACCGGCGTGACCCCGCCGATGATGACCCAGTCCTCGATGACGACGTGGCCGGCCAGGTTGACCGAGTTCGCCA
>JANQME010000221.1 GCA_028280205.1 Longimicrobiales bacterium | reverse complement strand
GGAGATGCGGACGAGCGTGCAGGAGCTGGACGGGACGCTGCCCGTGGAGTTCAACACGCTGGAGGGGTACGTGGCCGATTCGGTCGAGCGCTCCCAGTTCTACACGAGGATCTTCGGCATCTTCGCGTTCCTGGCGCTCGCACTCGCCGCGGTCGGCGTCTACGGGACGATGTCCTACACCGTCACGCAGCGCACGCGCGAGATGGGCATCCGGCTCGCGCTCGGCGCGGAGGGTGCGCAGGTCACGCGCCTCGTCGCGCGCCAGGGTCTCGGCGTCACCCTTCTCGGGCTCACGCTCGGACTCGCGGGTGCCGCGTTCGGGGCCCGACTGCTCGAGGGCTTCCTCTTCGGCGTTACCGTCCGCGACCCGGCGACGTACCTCGGTGGATCGCTCGTCCTGGCCGCGGTCGCCATGGCGGCCTGCTGGATCCCCGCTCGCCGTGCCGGTCGGGCCGACCCCATGGGGGCGCTCCGGTCCGAGTAGGGTCCGCGTCGGGCGACTCGGCCCGCTCGGCACGGCGAATGAGAACAAATGTTTCCGCCGTGCGTCTTTCTTGCCAGCCACGGCGCTTACGATGCGATAACGAAGCCTGTCGGGCGAACTGACCGATGGATCCAAAACATTGCATACCAAATACTTGTGATCGATCGACATCGGGTCGCGGCGAGTGGGCGCATAGCTTGCGCTACCTCCGGCTGCACGGGATCAACCCGTGTGCACAATCCTGGGACGGAGGTTACGATCATGAAGCGGTTCGCTACGGTCCTCGGCGCAGCTTTCGCGCTGGCTCTCCTCGCTGCGGCGCCCGCCGACGCGCAGCAGTGGTTCTTCCCCAACTACTCGTCGCCGTCCGGCTACGGCACGGCCGAGACGTATGTCGCGGCCACGTACGGCCGTGGCCTGAACGAGACGTCCGGTGAGCTCAACTCGTTCGGGGCGGCGGTCAGCCGCACCGGCATTGCCGGCCGCGCCACGCTCTCGCTGGGCGGTGGCTTCGTGGACAACGTCAACAACAGCGAGCTCACCCTCGGCGGCTCCGTCGCCGTGGACGTGCTGCCCGAATCGATGGCCACCCGGCTTTCGGTCCAGGCCGGCATGGGCTGGATCGCGCCCGAGCTCGCCGGTGAGACGCTCACGTCGCTCGCATTCCCGATCGGCGTCGCGGTCAGCCGCACCTTCGATCAGGGATCGTCGTCGGTCCGCCCGTGGGTCATGCCGCGCCTCAACGTCACGCGTGTGTCGCTCGGCGACACCTCGAACTCGCAGGTCGATTTCGGCGCGTCCGCGGGGCTGACCTTCACGATGAACAACGGCCTCGGCCTCCACGCCGCGGTCGATCTGCTCGCCGCCGACAACCGGCTCTGGCAGGGCGGCGCCGGGGTCCACTACACGATCCACTAGATCGGAAGACCCCCGGCGGGACATCGAGCCCCGGGCGCTTCGGCGTCCGGGGCTCGACTCGTGGGTTGAGCGGGCGGACGCCTGTATGGCTCAGCGCGTATTGAGCCAGTTCGCGAGGTCCCAACTGCAGCGGACGCGTTCGGTTCGACGGAGGCGGACGCCGGCGAAGTAGAGCGCGTCCCGGTTCACCGCCACCGCGCAGAACTCGCCTGGCGGGCTGTCTTGGTCTCGCACCGTGGCCGCCCAGTATCGCTCACCCCTGTAGTCGAAGGTGCCGGGCGTGTACCAGCCGGTGTAGACACGGACTGCCCAGCCGTTGTCCAACCTGGTTTCCTCGAGATCCACGAACACCCCCGTCTCCGTGAACGCCTCGGCCTGAACCGAGGCGAGCCGACGCGTCGTCCGGCGGATCCCCGCACGTCGGGTCCGCTCCTCCCGCGCCTCTATTGCAGGGATCGACAGATCGTGGACGGCCTCGGCCAAACGAGGAGCCGACACACCGTGGAAGTAGCCGAGTGCGTATCCCATGGCGCCCCCGAGGAGCGTCATGCCCGCGAGGAGCAGGACGATGAGCACTCGCTCGTGGCTGAATCGAGATCCCTGTGGCATGACTCCACGAAGCCACCGGACGGGGCTCGATCGCAAGAAGCATGAAGGCCCGCCCGTCACCGCACGACTTGAAGTAGCGAGTGAAGGCTCGCTGGCGGACCTGATGCTGCGACAGCAGAATTTCGGGATGTCGGTATCGCGCAGCCGGGAGTGTGGATGGCGAGACTGGTGGTGACCCTATGGAGCTTGCTCGCGCTCTGCGACTCGGCGGCCGGGCAGACGACGACGGTGAGGGTGATCGACGGAGCCGGTGAGCCCCTGGCCGCGGTTCGCATCGATGTGTTCGGGCGGGGCGAGGTGCTGGCGACGGCCGTGACGTCCTCCTCGGGCGCCGCGGAGATCGACGTGCCCGACTGGACACGGGTCCGACGGCTGTCCCTGAGCCGCCTGGGCCTGCAGACCACGCTGGTGCAGGTCGACGACATCCCGGCGGACGGGGTGCTGCGCATGGAGCCCGAGGCGTTCGACCTCCCCGGACTCGGCGTGGTGGGCCGCCGCCTCTGTCCCGTCGAGGACTCCGAAGAGGCGCGCGGAGTGTGGAGGCGGACGGCCGAACAGTACTCGCAGGAGACCGAACTGCGGGCGCTGACGGCGCGGCTGACACGCACGGGTGAGGCGGTATCCGAGACGAATCTGTACCGCGCGACCGACGGCGACGGGTTCGAGGTCTACGTAGCGTGGAGCGGAGGTGTGTGGCACGGTGCGGACCACCGGGCCAAGCCCCTTTCGGAGCGGACCGCCACGGAGGGATACGCGTGGGAGCCGATCGACATCGGCGGAATCCGCGATCCCGGCGCCTGGGCCTATGCGGAGCTGCACGTGTCCTCCGCCCACCACTTCGCGAGCGACGCCTTCGGGGCGGCACACCACTTCGCGACGGACCGGCGGTCCGAGGACATGACGACCATCGTGTTCTGCCCGGCGGAGGACGCCCCCGGCGCCACGATCCGCGGGGTCCTCCGGGTGGATGCCGACGGCTGGTTCGAGAGCGCGGACTGGCGCTTCGAGACCGTAGGCCGTAGCGAGGGTGCGGGAGGGTCGGTCGAGCTCGCGGCGCATCACGAGTCGGGCTCGCTGCCACACCTGATAGCCGAGCGCGGCATGCTCTTTCGTCACAGCCTCACCCCACCTCCGTTTCCGGAGCTCCCGCGCGACTACCAGCGTGTCTCGGTGGCCGTGCACGCATGGACGGTGCACCCGGCGTGGGCGCACCCTTGCGGCGAGGCGAACGGAGGCGTCCCGGGTGGAGGCCACTTCAAGGTGATGCCCGTGCGCGCCCGAACGGCTGAAGAGGTCGCGTTTCGCGCGTGCGTCGAGCGGAACTGGGGCGTCGGTCCCCGATGACCGGACCACGCCGCCACCGCGAACGTCGTCACCGCGAGCGCCGTGTCCTGTGGGCTTCGTTGACGCTCGCCGCGGTGGCCCACGCGCTCGCCCTCGCGTTCTTCGCCTGGGACCGGCCAGCCGCAGTGTCGAGCCCCGAGCAATCCACGGTGGAGCTCGAGCCGGACCCGTGGACCGGGACCCGGATCTCCGTGCTCTTCGGCCCACCCCAGGTCCGCGACGCCACGGGCGACTTCGTCCAAGAGCCGGAGGAGCGGATCCTCGAGGCCGTCCGCATGATGCAGGTTCCGCCCCTCTGCCTCGGGCGGGAAATCCCCCCTGCCGCTCCCGGGTCGGGCGAGATCCGCCTCGTCGTCAACGCGGACGGACGGATCGACACGGCAGCCCTCTCGCGCTCGACCGGCGACCCGTGCTGGGATCAGGTCGCGATCCGCGTGGCCGGTGATCTCTGGTACCGCTGGCTCCCGGGCGAGCGGACGGCGCCCCTGGAGGTGCTTCAGCCGATCACCGTGGGGCTCGGGCTCGAGTAGGGAGGGCCACGGGCGTGTGTGGGCGGACTCGCTCGCTTCAGCGTGGAGCCGTGGCTTCGGGTTGACATTCTACCCGAACGCGACGACTCTCGGGTAGAATGACTACCCAAGAGAACGACCGCGATCACGTCGAGCTCCTGCAGGGCACCCTCGACGTCCTGATTCTCCGGACGCTGCTGCACGGTCCGCAGCACGGACAGGGGATCGCGCGGGCGATCGAGCGGACGTCGGGCGACGAATTCCTCATCGACCACGGATCGCTGTATCCGGCGCTGAAGCGGCTGGAGAAGCGGAGGTGGATCGAGGCCGAGTGGGGCGTGAGCTCGAACAACCGCAGGGCGCGCTTCTACGACCTGACCCCGCTCGGACGGGCGCAGGTCGACGTCGAGATGAGGCGCTGGCGGCGCTTGAGCGCTGCAATGGGGAGAGTCCTCGGGATCGAGGGCGCAGGAGGATGACGATGGGGCGAGGCCGGAGCCGACGAAGCGACCTGGACGAGCGGGAGGAGGCGATCGCGCACGTCCGCATCGAGGCCGACCGGCTGATCGAGGAGGAGGGGCTGACCGAGCCCGAGGCGTTGTCGCGGGCTCGCGCGCGCTTCGGTCACCACGAGCAGCTCGATCCGACCGACAGCCGAGGCAGGATGTCGTTCGCGGACACCCTCGCGCGGGACGTGAGGCTCGCTGTGCGGCGGCTCATCGCGTCGCCCCTCTCCACCGCCGTCATCGTCGGCTCGTTGATGATCGGGATCGGCGTGAGCACGGCGATCTTCTCGCTCGCGGATCAGACGCTTCTTCGACCCATGCCGGTCACGGATCCCGAGCGCGTCGCGCAGCTCGCCTGGGACGGACACTGGGTCGGTGAGGGCCGAGGCTGGGGAGAGCTTCTCCCGCACCCCCTGTACGTGGAGCTGCAGGAGGAGCAGGCGGTCTTCAGCTCCATCGCCGCCCGCAGCCCGGGCGACGTGACGCTCATCGGGCCAGCCGGATCCGAGCGCGCGCGGATCGGGCTCGTCACCGGCTCGTTCTTCGAGACGATGGGGCTGCGACCGCACCTCGGCCGACTCGTCGACGAGGGAGACGACCAGGTGCTCGACGGGCATCCGGTCGCCGTCCTCTCCCACGCATACTGGGCTTCCCGGTACGGAGCGGACTCGAGCGTGGTGGGGCGGCAGATCCGTGTGAACGGCCGTCCGCTGTCCATCATCGGTGTGGCACCCGAGGGCTACTACGGGACCGACTGGAGTCGGCCTCCCGTGCTGTGGACCTCGATGATGATGAACGGCCTCGTCCACCGATGGGGCAGGCTCGACGAGCCCAGGGTCCGCTTCCAGCACGTCTACGCGCGGCTCGCACCGGGCGTCTCGCGGCTGGACGCAGAGGCCGGGATCCAGCCGTGGTTCTCGCGCTATCTGCGACGGGGCATGGAACGGGGCGACTGGCCCGGCGGGCTGACGGAGACGGAGTCCGCGGCGTACCTCGCGTCGCGACTCGCCGTGCTCCCCGGAGGGGCCGGGTCGGCCGACCGCGCGGGTGAGCTGCGGCAGCCGGTGCTCATCCTGTCGTTCGCGACCGCCCTGCTCCTTCTGCTCGCCTGCGTGAACGTCGCGAACCTCTCGCTGGCGCGCGCGGTGGCCCAGACGCGCGACACGGCCGTGCGCACGGCGCCGGGCGCGTCCCGCGCCCGGATCATGCTCGAGCGAATGGTCGAGTCGGGGCTGCTGGCTCTCCTCGGCGGCGCGGCAGGTGTCGCGCTCGCGCCGGTCGTGAGCCGTGCGATCCTCCACTACCTCGAGGTCGGCGGAGCGGGGATGGCGATCGGCCCCGAGCTGGACGGTCGCACACTCGTCACCGCTCTGACCGTCTGCGTCCTGGCAACGCTGCTGTCCGGGGTCGGACCCGCCTGGTTCGCCGCGTCGACGCGGCCCATGGGCGCACTGCGGACCCGCTCCGCGAGCAGTGGCCTCCGCACGCGTCGGGCGCTCGTGGTCGGTCAGGTCGCGTTGGCGCTCGTTCTTCTGACCGGTGCCGCTCTCTTCGGATCGACGCTTCGAACGCTCAGGGGTCAGGGACCCGGCTTCGAGACTGAGCAGCTCGTCACCTTCGCAGTCAACCCGCGCAACGACGGGAGGACCGCGGAAGAGAGCAAGCGGATCCTGGAGGACATCCTCGACCGGGCGAGCGGAGTGCCCGGGATTGAGTCGATGGGGCTGGCCGCGTGGGGAATGCTCCGTGGCTCGGGATGGGGGAACAGCATGCTGGTCGAAGCGGCGGACGGCCGCTTCGTCACCCCGGACAACCTGCCCATGAACGCCGTGACGCCCGGCTTCTTCGACGTGCTCGGAGTCGATGTGCTTCGAGGCCGCGACTTCGATGCAGGCGATCGTACCTTCGGCGACGAGTGGTTGTGGGACCGGGTCATCGTGAGCGAGTCGTTCGTGGAGCGCTACCTGCCCGGTCAGGAACCGCTCGGCGTGCGGATCGACTTCGGTCGGGACCCCTCGGCCGCGGCACGGATGGAGATCATCGGCGTCGTCGAGGACTTTGCTGAACAGCGCCTGCGCGATCCCCTGCCGCAGGTCTACTTCCCGTTCTGGCAGCAGGTCCGAGGCGGGGCGACCTTCTACGCGCGGGCTCGCGCCCCCCTCTCCGAGGTCGCGCCCACCATCCGCGAACGGATCGACGAGATCGATCCGGTGCTGACCGTCGCGGACGTGCGCACGCTGGACGAGCAGATCGACCGGCTGTTGGTGTTCGAGCGAATGCTGGCCTCGCTCGGGTCGGCCTTCGCGCTCTTCGGCACCCTGCTCGCCATGATCGGGATCTACGGGGTGCTCAGCTTCTCCGTGCAGGCACGACGCAAGGAGGTCGGCATCCGCATCGCCCTCGGAGCCCCGACCGCGTCCGCGTCGCGGCTCGTCGTCGCCGACGCCCTGCGGCTCACCTTCCTCGGCGTCGCCGTCGCCCTCCCGTCCATCTGGCTCCTCGGGGGGCTCGTGCGGTCGCACCTGTACGGCGTGTCCCCGATGAGTCCGCCCCAGATTCTGGGGGCTTCCGCGGCGATCCTGTTGCTCTGCCTGATCGTGAGCGCGGTGCCGGCGCGTCGCATGGCGCGGACCGACCCGCTGGAGGCGCTCCGGGTCGAGTGACTGCATTGAACGCCACCATCGCCCTCGGAGCGCGACTACCGAGGCTTTCTCTGGTGCAGGTAGTCGCCAGGCGGCAGGACCATCACCCCGCCGAGCTCACGCCCGAAGAAGGGGCCGAAGTCGCGATGGTCGCCCGTGATCAGGTGACTCGCTCGGCCCGCCACGGCGCCGCCGAGAATCGGCCAATCCTTCTTCCGCAGATCCAACGTCTCGAAGAAGGCCTCGTCGAGTGTCACCCCGGAGACGAGCTCGAGCGAGGCGACCCGCTCATCGAGCCTTCTGCGCTGTTCGGGCTCCGAGAGGTTTCGGCGCGCTTCCTCAATGGCGTAGTCCGACGAAAGCAGCTCCACGTCATCGATCTTCCAGAGCCGCGCCACGCCCGTGCCCGACCGGTATGCAGCGGAGAACAGCACGTTGGCATCGATGAACAGCCGATCCACCCCTCAGGCGTCTTCCGTCCGATGGTGCGGGATCGCGTCGGGGTCGAGGCCCATGCGCCGAACCTCCTCCGAGGCGCGCCGGTAGTCTTCCGAGTCCACGGCGTTGGACAGGAGGAATTCCGCTCGCCTTTCCGCGGAGTACACCTCGATCGGCACGGTCATGGCCGGGCGGATCAGAATCCCGTCGGGCGTCTCTTCGGCGATGACCTCGGTCCCTTCCTCCATGCCGAACCGACGCCTCAGCTTGGCCGGAATGACGAACGTCCCGCGCTTCCCGATGCGACTTGTCTCGGTAGCCATGGTATCCTCCTGTCTGAATATCGGATATTCTGATATTTCGGCCAAGAGGTCGGTTCCGGCCGATCCTCTCGACCCCGTCGCGCAACAGATCGGGAACATCGAACACGAAGAAGGCCCGCCCGGAGCGATCTCCGAGAGGGCCTGACCCATCGCGCTGTACCAAGTGACCCGGGTGGGTCTCGAACCCACGACCTACGGATTAAAAGTCCGTTGCTCTGCCAGCTGAGCTACCGGGTCGTGGAGAACGTAACCCGGGCGCCGCACACGATCTACGCTGACTCCTCGACCCCGCTCCACCCCCCTCGGGAACTCCCCCTCTCCTCACGGATTCAGTCTGTACCGTTTGGTACATTATCTACGAAGAGATCAGGAGACATCAGACATGCTGGACCTCCAACTTCGCAACGCCCAGAACGCACCCGAAGGCTCCGTCGAGACCGTGAAGAGCCTCGAATCCGCCTACGGCTTCCTGCCGAACCTGATCGGCACCCTGGCCAACGCCCCGGCGGCGGTGAACGGCTACGCCCAAGTCGCCGGTGCCTTCGCGTCGTCTTCGCTCTCGAAGTTCGAGCAGCAGGTCGTCCTGCTCACGACGAGCGTGGAGAACGAGTGCCACTACTGCGTGGCGGCGCACACGGCGGTGTCGAAGATGATCGGCGCGCCAGACGAGGCGATCGAGGCGCTCCGGAGCGGTGCATCGCTCGAAGACCCGCGCCTGGAAGCGCTCCGTGCCTTCACGCTTGCGGTCGTGCGGGATCGCGGCTGGGTGGGCGAGGAGGCGCTCGGGGCCTTCCTCGACGCGGGCTTCACGAAGGAGCAGGTCCTCGAGGTCGTGACGGGCGTGGCCCAGAAGACGATCAGCAACTACGTGAACCACCTTGCGGCGACCCCGCTCGACGAGAACTTCGCTCCGTTCGCCTGGACGCCCGAGCGCGAGCGCCCGACGGCAACGGTCTGACCCGAGGCGCGGGCGGGGGGCGTGCCTCGCCCTCCGCCCCGCCCTCCCCGCCCATGGACCCCACGACCACGAAGGGCCGCCGCACCCGCGACCGCATCGTCGAAGCGGCCGCGCACCTCATGCACCTCCAGGGCGTGCGGGCGACGAGCGTCGATCACGTGCTCGAGGCGGCAGGCGTCGGGAAGGGGCAGTTCTATCACTACTTCGACAGCCGCGCCGACCTGGAGGCGGCAGTCGTGGAGCGCTTCGCGTCGGCCCAGCCGGAGTCGGCGGCGCCCGACGACATTCTGCGCACGTGGGACGACGTGGATCGCTGGTTCGACGTCGTCTACGCCCTCTACGCCGAGACCGGCTTCCGGGGTGGGTGCCCGCTCGGCACGATGGCGAGCGAGGTGGCCGACCGGGATGCGGCTCTCCGGGAGCGGCTCGAGGCGGCGTTTCGCCGCAAGTGCGAGCATCTGGCGCGGGGCTTCGACGTCATGCAGTCCACCGGAATCATGGACCCCGGCGTCGACGCGCTCGACCTCGCGCACTTTGTCGTGGCCGTCGTGCAGGGCGGTCTCGTCCTCGCGCGCGTCGCGGAGGATGGAGCGCCGTTACGCACCGCCCTCGCGCATGCACGTGCACACGTACGCGGGTTCGCGACGGACGCCGTCTGACGCCGCCTCAGGCGTCCCTCAGCACCCGAGCCGGATCCAGACGCCCGATCCGCGCCGCCGGAACGAACGACGCCGTGAGCGCGAGCAGCGCCATGACGCCGAGCAGCCCGATCGCGACGAGCGGATCCCAGGGCTCGATGCCGAAGAGGAGGTTGCGCATCGCACCGGAGAGGCCGGCGGCGAAAACACTCCCGACCACGACCCCGGCCAGCGTGAGCCGTACGCCGCTCGATCCGGCGGACCAGACGGCCTGCGACGGGTTCGCGCCGAGCGCCATGCGCAGGCCCATCTCCGCGCGCCGCTCCAGAACCTCGTGGGCGACGATCCCGTACAGCCCCACCCCGGCGAGCAGGAGCGAGAAGACGGCCACGGTAAGGAGGAACGCAGCCTCGAAGCGGGGCCCGGAGAACGCGCCCTCCATGACGTCGGTCAGGAGCGCGCTGCGTGCGGTGGGCATGGCGGGCGTCGCGGACAGGAGCGCGCGGGTCACCTCCGGACCCAGCTCGACGCCGGGCTGCACGGGCCGCGCGATCCAGCTCGGAGCGAACCAGACGTGCACGCCCTGCAGGAAGCCGGACGACGCCTGGGCCACCGGCAGGTAGAGCGTCGGGGTCTCCCAGACCGGCAGCCCGGCGCCGCCCCACCCCGCCGACTGCTGCACGTTTCCGACGATGCCGACCACGGTGGCCCGTCCCTCGGCGCCGAAGCTGACCTCCAGAGCCTCTCCGAGCGCGTCCGTGCCCTCGAAGGCGTACTCGACGAAGGCCTGATTCGCGACGGCGACGACCGGGCCGTCCGCCCGATCCGCGTCGGTGAAGGTCCGGCCGGCACGCACCGGGATGCGCAGCGTCTCGAAGAAGCCCGGCGTGACGTACACGACGTTCGCGACGCGTCGGTCCTCTTCTCCCGGCCGCCGAAACGGCATGTTCAGCGCGCGCTCGTACGGGAGCGTGAGGGCGACGGCGGCCGAACCGACCGACGGAAGCGCCTCGATCGCGCCGAGCGTCTCATCGAAGAGGCCCCGTATGGCTTCCGCCTCGGCGAAGCGCGCGTCGTCGAGCGAGAGCTGGACGGTGTACACGCCCTCCGGTTCGAATCCGGGATCGAGACCGTCGAGGTATCCGTAGCTGCGGAGGAGCAGCCCGGCGCCGAAGAGGAGCGCGGTGACCATCGCGACCTGGCCGATCAGGAGCACCTTGCGCAGCCTGTGCGCGCCCCCGCCCAGCGTGCGCGTCCCTGCACGCAGCGCCCGACCTGGCCGCCCGCTCGCGACCTGCGCGATCGGGGCCAGCGCGAACGCCCCGGTGGCGAGCGCCGTCAGCGCGAACGCGACCACGACGGCACGGCCGTCGAGCGCCACCTGCTGCCACAGCCCGAAGTGGCTCTCCAGCAGCGAGTCGAGCAGCGAGACGAGGAAGGACGCGAGCGCGACTCCGGCCGCGCCGCCCACGAGCCCGAGCGCCACGTTCTCGACGGCGACCTGACGGACGAGGG
>JANQME010000219.1 GCA_028280205.1 Longimicrobiales bacterium | reverse complement strand
ATGCACTCGGCCGGCTCATCCGCGAACGGGTGCATCGGCCTGGTCTCGCGCCCGGGGATAGCCGATCCCACTCCAGTGCGACGCCCCGACGACCACCATCGACTCCTCCGGGACGACCCACACGAATTGGCCGCCGAACCCCCACATCACGAAGGCTTCGAGCTCCGCAGACTCCGTCCAAACCTGGTAGCCGTACCCTCCGGACCCGAGCACCTCGGCCACCGATCCGAGCGCGACGCGGCGGGCGAAGGCTTCGTCGATCCACGCTTCCGACACGACCCGCCGTCCGCCGGCGTTGCCGCGCTGGAGTACGAGCTGGCCGAGACGGGCGAGATCCCGCGCCCGCAGGGCGAGCCCCGCGCCGCCGGAGGGCTGCCCGCCGATCGTGAGCCAGCGCTCCCCGGTGACACCCAGAGGCTCGAACAGCCGCTCCTCGGCGAAGGCCAGGGCATCCCCTCCCGTGGCGCCGGCCACGACCTCCGCCAGGAGGTGCGACCCTCCCGTGTTGTAGATGAAGACGGCGTCGGGCGCGGCGACGACGGGAAGGTCCAGCACGTATCCGATCGGTCGGCCCGACCGGATCCACGGCACGAAGTCGCCTTCATCGGTCCATTCGATACCCGACGTCATCGTGAGCAAGTGACGCACCCGAATGCCGTCGTGCTCGGGCGCGAGCGAATCCGGAGGAAACCACGCGGCGAGCTCGTCCTCGACGTCGAGCAGGCCGTCGTCGGCCGCGATCCCGACCAGCAGGGCGGTCGCGGTCTTCGTGACCGATCGCACGTCGAGCACGGTATCCGCCGTGGTGCCGTTGAAGTACGCCTCGCGCACGATCCGGCCGTTCCGAACCACGAGGAGCGCCCGGATGTTCTCTAGAAGCGCTGCCTCGGCGAAGGCGGCGTCGAGTCGCCTCGAATCGAATCCTTCGGCCTCCGCCGAGGAGACCTCCCAGGGCGAAGACAGGTCGACCGGGTCCGTGGCGAGATCACGGGGCGGCCGGACGACCGAAGCGTCGCTGCAGCCACTGGACGCAGCGACGAGCAAGAACCCGATCGGAACCCTCGAGCGCCACACGTGCTCGGCCACCGGCGTCTCCCGAGTACGACCACTCCGCAACCCATCGCTTCCTCGAGACCATACGTGGGCCGACCGCTTCGATGTCGAAGAGCGGCCCGAGTCGCCGAGGGTCCCACGCGGGGGGACGGCGGCGGCGAGTCGAGGCTGGTCAGCGGTGGCGAAGCGCCGTCGTCGGGTCGACGCGGGCCGCCCGGCGGGCGGGGAGAACCGCCGCCAGAAGCGCGACGGCCGCGAGGATCACTCCGGAGGAGCCCAGGACCAGCGGACTCCCGCCCTCGACCTCGAAGAGGAGCGACTCCGACCAGCGACCCAGGAGGAGCGCGCTGCCCACACCGATCGCACCACCCACGGCGAACATGACCGAGACCTGGCGAATCACCATCGCCTGGACCCTCGAGCCACGGGCGCCGAGCGCCATGCGCACGCCGATCTCTCGGGTGCGCTGCGCGACCGTGTACGTCAGCACGCCGTACAGTCCGACCGCGGCGAGCAGCGTCGCCAGGACCGCGAACGAAGCCGACAGCGTTCCGATCAGACGATCGAGGACGATGTTCTCGCGAACCGTCTGGTCCAGGCTACGAAGGCGCGTGGCGACGAGATCGTCGTCGAACTCCCGCACCAGCGGCGGGATCGTGCTCAGGAGCTGCTCGGAACCGGTCGTCGTGCGCACGTAGAAGTGGATGCCGTCGAGGTCGTCGAGCTGTCGGTACGGGAGGACGAAGAGGGGCGGCGCGGGAGCCTTGACGTCAGCGTACTTCGCGTCGCGAATCACGCCGACGATCTCGATGTCGAGCTCCTCGTGCCCGGACCCGCGCCCCATGAACTTGCCGACCGCGGTGCGCGGGTCGAGCCCGAACTTGCGGGCGAAGGACTCGTTGATGACGGCCACGCCGGGAGCACCCAACACGTCCGAGGAGGTGAATTCGCGCCCAGCCAGGAGCGGGGTCTGCATGGCATCGAAGTAGCCCGGGCCCACAGCCGTGTATCTCGAGTTCGCGTCGACCCCCGGGGACCACTCGAACCCCTCGACCGAGACGTCGTTGCCCCAGGAGCTCCCGGCGAGGACCGGCACCAGCGATGCGGTTACCGCGGTGACACCCGGTACGGCCCCCAGGCGCTCCTCGATGCGCACGAAGAGGTCGAGCGACTCCTCGTAGTCGTACCCCTGTGTGCCCGGACTCAGATGGAAGCCGACCACGTCCTCGGGGTTGAGCCCGAGATCGACGTCGGTGACGTTCCGGAGGCTGCGGATGAAGAGCCCGGCCCCGAACAGGAGCGTCATCGAGAGGGCGATCTGGGCGGTGACCAGCCCGCTCCGGAAGCGCGCGGCCGCCGTGGCGCCGCCTGACCGAACGTCCGCCCGGAGTGTCGTCGCCAGGTCGGACCGGGTCGCGAAGAGTGCGGGGTAGAGGCCGAGGACGAGGCCGGTGCCCAGGGCCACGAGTGCCGCGAAGCCGATCACCTCCAGGCGCAGCTCCATCGCCAGCACGTCCGCCGTGGAGGCGGGGAGCACGGAGGGAAGGACGCCGAGCGTCCATTGGGCGACCACGAGGCTGGCGACACCACCCGCGAGTGCGAGAAGGACCGACTCGGTGAGCAGTTGCCGTACCAGACGTCTGCGGCCGGCGCCCAGCGCGCCCCGCAGCGCCATCTCCCGTCCGCGTGCCGCGCCTCGAGCGAGCAGGAGGTTCGCGACGTTGGCGCACGCGATCAGCAGGACCGTCGCGGTGATCGCGAACAGCATGCGAAGGGGGGTGTCGACTTCTTCGTGGAGCGTGCTCTGCCCGCGGGCCCCCGGAACGATCACGAGCTCCTTGGCGCGGAAGCGCGCCATCTCGGCCTCGCTGAGTCCGGTCTGGAGCGGCACGTCCACCTCGTTGATGATGCCGTTGTAGACGGGCTGCATCTCGGCTCGCGCCTCGTCGATGGTCGCCCCGGGTGCCAGGCGCGCGAACGCATAGGCCCAGTACCAGCGCCGGTCGTCCCATCCGTCGAACCACGGGTTCACCATCGAGCGGGTCGTCATCGGCACGAAGACGTCGACCTCGATGCCCAGCGTCGTGCCGACGAAGCCTGCGGGCGACACCCCGACGATGCGCATGGACGCGCCGTTCACGCCGAGCGTGCGGTTCAGCACGTCGGGATCCGCCCCCAGCTCGCTCTGCCAGTAGCGGTGGCTCACGACGGCGACCCGGTGCGCGCCGATGTCGCGATCGTCGTCCGGCACGAGCAGGCGCCCGAGCGCGGGCCGCAGGCCCAGAACGGGGAAGTAGCTCCCCGTGACCTGGAGGCCGGTACCGCGGGTGACCCGACCCTCGGCCCCGAGGCTCGCCCCGAACGCGACGTGGCCGGCGACGCCCGACAGCGTGGCGGCTTCGTAGTGCTCCAGGTCCCTGAGCATCGGGTAGCTGAGCACCTCGTCACAGCCACCCGCGCGCCCGCACGAGTCCGACCCCGGGTGAGGACCCGGCACCTCGAAGTTCACCAGGCGCTCCGGCTCCGCCACGGGCAGGGGCCGGAGGAGCATCTGTTCGAAGATCGAGTAGATCGACGCGTTCGCACCGATGCCCAACGCCAGCGAGAGCACCGCCACCGAGGTGAGCAGCGGCGTCCTGGCCAGCATGCGCAAGGCGAACTTCAGATCTCCCATCCCCATCCTCCTGGCCGACTCGAGGGGCCGCGGCCCGGACGGGCACGCCGACCTCGCATCGGGGTCTTGGACGTCGGGGCGCATCACCTCGTTGGAAGAGGCTCGCGCGTGAGCCGGAAGCGGCACGCTCTCTGTACGTCCACCGGAAGCCTCGGGCCCCCTCGTCCCGGCCCTGCACCCCTCGCCCCGAGACCCACCGTGTCCTCGCGAACCGCCTCGCTCCTGCTCCACCGAATCCGCCCGACGCTCGCGCTGACCCTCCTCCTCGGGAGTGTGGCATGCACCGGAGAGCCGGCAGCGCCTACAACGCCGCTGTCCGAAGAGGAGCGTGAACTCGTCGCGCGCATGCTCCTGCTCGCGGTACTCCCCACCCCCTCCGGCGACGTCGCCGGCGCAGCCGCACACCCGAGTCGAACGACGGCGAGGATCGATCTGGACGTCCCCTGCCCGGCCGACGGTTCGGTACGCGTCGACGGGACGACGACCACCACCATCGACGAGGCCACCGGAGCGATCCGGGTCGAGGTCCTTCTCTCGCTCGATCACCGAGGGTGCAGTGTGCGCTCGACGGACCCCCCGGCGACGGTCACGGTGGACGGAGCGCCTCAGGTCGAGCTCGGCTACTCGATCGTCATCGACGAGGGGCTCTTCGAGGTCCACGGCTCCGTCGACGGAGCCGTGCGATACCAAGCGGAGAGCCGGACAGGGAGCTGCCCGGCCGATCTCGGATGGTCGGGCGCCGGCGGCATCGAGGGCGGGAACGAGTACGAGGTGGCCGGCACCCTCTGTGGCGCGCCGATCCGTACGACGATCCGACAGGGCTGAAGCACCCGCTGGACCGGAGGACGCGCCGGGCTGGACGACGCGCCGGGACCCCGCGACACCGATTGCGTGACGACCGTGTAGTCGTAAACATGCGATGGAGCGAGGCGTCCTCGCGACGCCGTGCGAATCGAATCGGATCGTTGTCATGAGTGAGCGCCACGGACGCACCTTCTTCCTCGACGGCGAGGAAGTCTCCTTCGAACCGGGGGAGACGATCTTCGAGGTGGCGGAGCGTCACGACAGGGATATCCCCACGCTCTGTTACGACGAGCGGCTGGACGCCTTCGGCGGCTGCCGGCTGTGCGTCGTCGAGCTGGAGGGCGCGCGCAACCCGGTCGCCTCGTGCACGATGAAGGCCGAGCCGGGCATGCGGGTGAAGACGAAGAGCGGCTCGCTCGAGATGCACCGTCGGGTCCTCCTCGAGCTGGTCGCATCCGAGAACCGCGAGATCGACGTCGACGAGCTCTCGGGCTACGCCTCGCAGGAGATGGCGACGCTGGTCGATCGCTACGACGCGCGCTCGGGCCGTTTCGCGGGAGCGACGTCCGGCACGTCCCGCCCCGACGACCCCAACCCCTTCATCCTGCGCGACTACGAGAACTGCATCTCGTGCTACCGCTGTGTGCGCGTGTGCGCCGAACAGGAGGGCGACTACGCGATCTCGGTCATGAATCGCGGCTTCGACACGCAGATCACCACGGAGTTCGGCGGCCTGCTCAAGGACTCCTCGTGCACCTTCTGCGGGCAGTGCGTGCAGACGTGCCCGACCGGGGCGCTCGGCGACCTGAAGGCGCTGCGCTACACCGAGGTCGAGGAGCCGGTCGAGAAGACCCGCTCCATCTGCCCGTACTGCGGCGTGGGGTGCGCAGTCGACATCATGACCAAGGGCGAGCAGGTAGTCGGCATCCAGCCCGCCATGGACGGACCCGCCAACGAGGGCGCGCTGTGCGTGAAGGGGCAGTTCGCCTTCGACTTCGTGCACCACCCGGACCGGCTGAAGACCCCCTTCGTGCGCAACGACCACGGCCAGCTCGTGCCGGCCACCTGGGACGAGGCGCTCGACAAGGCGGCCGCGGGGCTGCTCGCCGCCGTGAACGAGCACGGCCGGCACAGCCTGTACGCCGTCGCGTCCGGGCGGGCGCCGAACGAGGCCGGCTACCTCATGCAGAAGTTCGTGCGCGCGGGGCTGGGGACCTCGTACATCGACAACTGCAGCCGTGCCTGACACGCCCCCACAGTCGCCGGTCTGGCGGCAACGATCGGACGGGGCGCGATGTCGAACCCGCTCCGGGACATGGAGAAGCCCGATGTGATCTTCTGCATCGGGACCAACATGACCGAGTGCCACCCGGTGGCTGCGACCCGCCTCAAGAAGGCGATCGCGAACGGGGCGAAGATGATCGTCGCGGACCCGCGGGTGATCGGCCTCGTGGAGTACGCCGACATGCACCTGCAGCTCCGGGTCGGTTCGGACTCGGCGCTCCTCCTGGCGATGGCGCACATGATCGAGCGCGAGGGGCTCGTCGACGAGGGCTTCATGCGCGAGCGCACGACCGAGGCCGAAGCGTTCCTCGAGCACGTGCGGGAGTTCACGCCCGATTGGGCGTCGACGATCTGCGGGGTGCCACCCGAGCAGATCGAGGAGGCCGCGCTCCTGTACGGCCACGCCGACCGCGGCGCGATCTACTACACGCTCGGCATCACGGAGCACATCTGCGGCGTCGACAACGTGCAGAGCCTGTGCAACCTCGCGCTCATGACGGGCAACGTCGGGCGCGAGGGCACCGGCATCAATCCGATGCGCGGGCAAAACAACATCCAGGGCGCGGGGGACGTCGGCGCGATCCCGAACAACTACCCCGGCTTCCAGCCCGTCACCGATCCGGCGAACCGGGCCAAGTTCCAGGAGGCGTACGGCCGCGAGATCGACGCCGAGAAGGGGATCACCAAGGTGCGCGCGCTCGACCTCGCAGGGGAGCAGATCCGCGCCATGCTCATCGACGGAGAGAACACGGTCGTCACCGACCCCGACCGCGAGCACTGCGAGCACGCGCTGAAATCGCTCGACTTCCTCGTCGTGTGCGACCTCTTCATGACCGAGACCGCCGAGTTCGCCGACGTCGTCTTTCCGGCCACCGGCTTCGCCGAAACCGACGGGACGCAGACGAACACCGAGCGCCGGGTGCAGCGGCTCCGCCGTGCCGTCCCGCCTCCGGGCGAGGCGAAGCCCGACTGGTGGATCATCTCCCGACTCGCGCAGCGCATGGGCTTTCAGGGCTTCGAGTACGAGAGCGCGAAGGGAGTCTTCAACGAGCTGTGCTCGCTCTCGGCCACGTACCGGGGCATCGACTGGGACCGGGTCGAGTTCGGCGAGTACCAGTGGCCGATTCCGGAGGAGGGACACCCCGGCACCCCACGCCTGCACGAGGACGGCTTCGTCAACGGCCGGGGCGTCTTCAAGCTCATCCGCTACCGCGACCCGGCAGAGACCGTCGACGACGACTACCCGGTCTGGCTCACCACCGGGAGAAGGCTCGAGTCGTACCACTCGCGCACACAGACCGGCCGCTCGGAGGGGATCGACTACTTGCTGCCGGAAGAGCTCCTGGAGGTGCACCCCGACGACCTGGAGGCGTGGGGCATCGACGACGGCGGCTGGGTCGAGATGTCGAGCCGGCGCGGCTCGGTCACGATCAAGGTGCACGCCACGCAGCGCTCGCCGCGCGGGACCGTGTTCAGCTCGTTCTCCTTCAACGACGTGCCGGTGAACATCCTGACCGGGGCCGGCTACGACCCGGTCACCGACACGGCGGAGTTGAAGGTCTGCCCCGTGCGGATCCAGCCGTGCCCGACGCGAGGCGACGTGGCCGCGGACTGACCGCGCGCCGTCGGCGTACCGGGCCGGCCGGCCCCCATGTAGCTTCGAGGAATGGCGCACCTCGAAGAAGACGACGAGGAGGGGATCTCCCTCTTCCCCATGTTCAACATCCTGGCGTGCACGCTGGGGGTGATGGTCTTCATCCTCGCCACGGTGGCCACGGTCAACCTGGGCGCGGACAAGGCGGTCGAGGTGGTGGAAGGCGTGCCCACCGAGACGTTGGAGACCGAGCCCGTCGGGACGCCCGATTCGATCGAGGGGACGGCGCAGGAAGCCGTAGCCGCGCTCGAGCGTGAGCGCCGTCGGCCCCTGTGGCTCGAGTGGGACGGGCGCCGCATCCTGCGTTACCCGACGCTCGACTCCGTGGTGATCGAGCAGGATCTTCGCTCGATTGCGACGTGGGAGGAGACGTGGGCGGCGCTGTCCGACGCCCTCTCCGGGACACGCGTCGGCAACGCCATCGCGCAAGCCGCGCTCGACAACGAGAGCCAGTACGTCATTCTGCTGACCCGGCCGAGCGGCTTCGACGAGCTTCCCGAGGTGCGCACGTACCTCGAGTACCTGGGGGTGGACGTCGGCACCGAGCCCATCGATCAGCGCTGGCAGCGCGTGCGCGTGGACGGCTGACGATGTACCGCAAGCCACGGAGGAATGGAGGGTCGTCGATCCTGAACCTCGACTCGCTCATGGACATCCTGTCCTGCCTCGTCGGGGTCATGCTCTTCCTCGTCATCTACACCGTGCTGGAGCTGGGCTCGACGTCGTACCAGGTGAGCATCCCGGTGCCGCTCGACCGGCCCGTGGAGAGCCGCCGCGTCCTCGTTGTCGCGAACGGGGGCACGCTGCGCGTTCTGGACACGGGCCGGCCCGTCCGCGACCTGGTGACAGGACTCGACGTGGTCCCCTTCGAGGAGACGGTGACGTACGTTCGACAGGTGAACTCGAGTCCGCCCACCGACGCACACTTCCGCTACGAGCTGGCGTACGACGAGGAGATCGGGCTCCTCGCCGGGCGGGACTCGGCATTCTCGATCGTCATCGAGGAGCTATCGGGCGAACCCGGCGACGACCTCGCCGCGCTCGTCGCCGATTCGGACTTCGAGCGGATTCTCGAGCAGTACCGTCCGGGCGAAACCTGGTTCGAGTTCGGCGTGGACGGGGAGAGCCTGGACGTCTTCCGGCGCGGCCGGAGCCTCGCCGAGGATCGGGGGTTCGCCACACGCTGGGGACCCCTCGCGCTCGACTTTCCGGTCCGTTTTTCCCTGAACGACTCCACGGAAGGCCCCGCTCCCCGGGACCTTCCCTCCAAACCGCGGAGGTAGAGCGCGCGTGACGACCCAGACGTCCCAGACCGAGCCGACCGAGCTCGACCTCGACTCGATCGCGGCCGAGGCGGCTGCGGCGACCGCCGCGGCGGCCGGCGGCGCGCAGC
>JANQME010000442.1 GCA_028280205.1 Longimicrobiales bacterium | reverse complement strand
GATCGGGTTCTCGGATACGTCGAATCCGGCAAGGACGAGGGTGCGCGCCTGGTCGCCGGCGGGGAGCGCACGGACGTCGACGGCAAAGGCAACTTCGTGACGGCCACGGTCTTCGCCGACGTGACGTCGGAGATGCGGATCGCGCAGGAGGAGATCTTCGGCCCGGTCGCGGCGGTCATCCCGGTCGACGACATGGAGGAGGCCATCGCGGTCGGGAACGACACGATGTACGGCCTCGCCTCGGGGGTCTGGACGCGCGACGTCGGGAAGGCGCACCGGATCGCCCGCGAGCTGAAGGCCGGCACGGTGTGGATCAACACCTACAACCAGTACGACTCCGCGTCGCCCTTCGGCGGCTACAAGCAGAGCGGCTTCGGTCGGGACCTGGGGTACGAGTCGGCGCTGGAGAAGTACACGCAGGTGAAGAGCGTCTGGGTGGCGCTCGACCGCTGAGCCGGGGCGAGGGCGTGACCGACTCGTCGCGCGGCGAGGCGTGGATCGTCGACGCCGTACGCACCCCCATCGGGCGGCACGGCGGCGCGCTCGCCGCGGTCCGGCCCGACGACTTGGCCGCGCGTGTGATCGAGGCGCTCGTGGAGCGGACCCGCATCGACCCCGACGCGATCGACGACGTCCTCTTCGGATGCATCAACCAGGCCGGCGAGGACAACCGGAACGTGGCCCGCATGGCGCTCCTCCGCGCGGGACTTCCGGTCGGCGTGCCGGGCCAGACCGTGAATCGGCTCTGCGGGTCGGGGATGCAGGCCGTCCTCTCCGCCGCCCAGGCGATCGCGGCCGGGGAGGGCGACGTCTTCCTCGCCGGCGGCGTCGAGAGCATGAGCCGGGCGCCCTACGTGATGCTGAAGCCGTCCGTGGGGTACGCGCGCGGCCACCCTCAGACCGCGGATACCGTGCTCGGATGGCGCTTCCCGAATCCGGCCTTCACCCCCGAGTGGACGATCGGGCTGGGTGAGACCGCCGAGATCGTGGCAGAGGAGTTCGGCGTGACACGCAACGCGCAGGACGCCTTCGCGGCGGAGAGCCAGCAGCGCGCCGAGCGGGCGATCGCCGGCGGCCGCTTCGACGACGAGATCGTGCCGGTCGACGTGCCGCAGCGGAGGGGCGACCCGGTTCGCGTGGATCGCGACGAGCACCCGCGCCCCGACACCACGGCCGAATCGCTGGCTCGTCTGCGTCCGGTCTTCCGCAAGGACGGGACGGTGACCGCCGGGAACTCGTCGGGCATCAACGACGGCGCCGCTGCGCTCCTGGTCGTCTCCTCCGGAGCGCTGCGCGCGCACGGTCTCGAGCCGCTGGCGCGCGTCGTGGGCGGCGCGGTCGCGGGCGTGGAGCCGCAGCGCATGGGGATCGGGCCCGTGCCGGCTACGCGCCGGGCCTTCGACCGCTTCGGCTGGAGCGCGGACGACGTCGACGTCGCGGAGCTGAACGAGGCGTTCGCCGCCCAGGCGATTCCCTGCATGGAGGAGCTCGGCCTGGACCCCGAGCGGGTGAACCCGAACGGGGGTGCGATCGCGCTCGGCCACCCGGTCGGGTGCAGCGGTGCGCGGATCGTCGTCACCCTCGTCCACGAGATGAAGAGACAGGAGTCCGCTCGCGGCCTCGCATCGATGTGCGTCGGTGTGGGCCAGGGTATCACCTCTCTGTACGAGCGCGCCTGACGGCGCCCCGATCCGAGGACCGGCCATGAGCATCGACACCGTAGCGGTTCTGGGTGCCGGCACGATGGGCCACGGCATCGCGCAGGTGTGCGCCGCCGCCGGCTGCGCGGTTCGCCTGCAAGACATCGACGAAGTCGCCGTCACCCGTGGCCTCGAGCGGATCCGCGCCAACCTCGAGAAGGGGATCACGCGCGGGAAGGTCACGGAGGACGAGCGCACCGGCGTACTTGCCCGGCTGGTCACGACGACCTCCGTAGCCGACGCCGTGGAGGGGGCCGACCTCGTCGTCGAGGCGGCGCCCGAATCGATGGAGATCAAGGCCGCGATCTTCGGCGAGGTGGACGCGGTCGCGCGCGCCGACGCGATCCTGGCGACGAACACGTCGTCGCTGTCGATCGGGCGGATCGCGGAGAGCGTCTCGGGGCCGGATCGCTTCCTCGGGCTGCACTTCTTCAACCCCGTCCACATCATGAAGCTGGTCGAGGTGGTGTGGGGGCCGGAGACGTCGGATGCGACGCGCGACGCGGCCGTCGCCTTCGTCCGCCGGCTCGGGAAGGAGCCGGTCGTGGTCCGGGACGCCCCGGGCTTCGCCTCCTCGCGCCTGGGGATCGTGCTCGGTATGGAGGCGATCCGAATGGTCGAGCAGGGCGTCGCCTCGCCCGAGGACATCGACAGGGCGATGGAGCTCGGCTACCGACACCCCATGGGACCGCTCCGTCTCACCGACCTCGTCGGGCTCGACGTCCGCCTGGGGATCGCCGAGTACCTGCACGAGACGCTCGGGTCGGACGCGTTCGAGCCGCCCGAGCTGCTGCGCTCGATGGTCGCCGAGGGCCGGCTCGGGAAGAAGAGCGGCCGCGGCTTCTACGACTGGAGCGAGGCGTGAGCGAGCCCGTGCTCGTCGAGAAGCGCGACGACCACGTCGCCGTCGTCACGCTCAACCGCCCGGAGAAGCTGAACGCCCTCAATGCCGAGGTCCGCGCCCTGCTGCGCGACACCTTCGACGCCCTCGCCGAGGACGACGACGTCCGCGTGGTGGTGATCCACGGGGCGGGCGAGAAGGCGTTCGTGGCGGGTGCCGACATCAACGAGTTCGCGGACCGTTCCGTCCAGGAGCAGCGAGAGGTGTACGCACGCCGCCGCATCTACGAGACGGTGGCCGACTTCCCGAAGCCGGTGATCGCCGCGCTGCACGGCTTCTGCATCGGCGGGGGCTCCGAGCTCGCGCTCGCGTGCGACGTGCGCGTGGCGGACTCCACCGTGCGCATCAGTCAGGCGGAGATCCGGATCGGACTCATCCCCGGCGGCGGCGGAACGCAGCGCCTCGCCCGCCTCGTCGGCCGGGGCTGGGCCTCGATCATCTCCCTCACCGGAGACTTCATGGACGCCGAGGAGGCGCGACGCATCGGGTACGTCGACGTCCTCGTGGAGGAGGGTGGACACCTCGACCGGGCGCTCGAGCTGGCAGGGCGCATGGCGCGCTGGAGCCCCGTGTCGCTGCGCCTGGCGAAGGACGCGATCCGCGCGGCGTACGAGATGCCGCTCGCCGAAGGGCTGGTCTACGAGAAGGAGCGCTTCCTGGACGCCTTCGACTCGGAGGACGGGCGGGAGGGCGTGACCGCGTTCGTGGAGAAGCGGAAGCCGGACTTCAGGGGGCGCTAGCCGCTTCGATCCGCTACGATGGCGCGATCCCGCCCCGCACGGAGGTCCGATGGCACGCCCCGGCCGCAGCCGCATCCACCCCCTCGCGCCCGTGGCGGCCCTCGCCCTGGCGCTCGCGTCCCTCCCCGCCCCGCTCCACGCGCAGGCCGAGCACCTCGAGGTGCTCCGGGCCCGCTTCCAGGCCGACCTGGAGGACATCGTACACGGCTACGAAGGGGTGGCCGGTGTGCACGTCGTCGACCTCTCCACGGGCGAACGCTTCGCGGTGCGCGACGACTGGATCTTCCCTCAGGCGAGCGCGATCAAGGTGCCGATCCTGCTCGAGCTCTTCCGCAGCGCCGAGTCGGACCCCGAGCTGCTGCGCCGACGCGTCGAGATGTCGGACGAGGTGCGGACCGGCGGGAGCGGTGTCCTGAACGTCCTCACCGACGGCGGCTCGGCGCTCTCGCTCGAGGACTACGCGATCTACATGATCGTGCACTCCGACAACACGGCCACGAACGTCCTCATCGACGAGCTGGGAATGGGCGCGGTGAACGAGCTGTCCGCCTCGCTGGGTGCGACCCGGACGCTCCTCCAGCGAAAGATGATCCGGCCCGAAGCCTCCGCCCGGGGGGACGAGAACCTCTCCACCCCGCGCGACGCGGTGCTCGTCATGGAGCGGCTGTGGAGCTGCGACCTCCCGATGGGCCCCGACGCCTGCGCCCGGGTGGAGGAGATCCTGACGCTGTACAAGGGCGGCCCGATCCGCACGCCGGTGCCGAGGTCCGTGCCGATCGCGTTCAAGCCGGGCGGGATCACGGGCGTGAGCACGGTCTGGGCGCTCGTCCGACTCCCCGACCGGCCGTATGCACTCGCCGTCATGTCCAACTACGGCGGCAACGGCGGCGCCGTCGTGGAGGCGGTGTCGGCGCTCACGTACGACTACTTCTCCCGCCTGGCCGGGGTGACCGGGCACGGCACCCGTGTGCCGCTGGCCGTGAAGCGCCGGATCGGCGGTTCGTGACCGCCCTCCGCCTCGCGCGACTGCTGACCGGACTCTACTTCACGACCGCGCTCGTCTTCGTCACCTGGCCCGGCCTCGTACCGTTCGCCCGCGCGCGGCCGTTCGTGCTCGGCCTGCCCTTCGCGATGGCGTGGATCGCCGCCTGGGTCGCCGGAGCCGTCGTGGTCCTCGTCCTGCTCGACCGGGTGGAGCGGCGCCATCGATCGGACGAGCCGCGCCACCGGTCAGACGGATCGAGTGGACCCGCGGGAGGCCCGCGCTGATGCCGCAGTGGGTGGTGGTCACGATCGTGATCGTCCTGTACCTCGGACTCACGCTCACGATCGGCCTGCTCGCGGGGCGTCGACAGAGCGACTCCGTGGCCGGATACGTCGCCGCCGACCGGAGCTTCGGCCTGCTGGTCATGTACTTCGTGACCGGCGCCTCGGTCTTCAGCGCCTTCGCGTTCCTGGGCGGGCCAGGGTGGGCCTACTCCCGGGGCGCGGCGGCCTTCTACATCCTGGCGTACGGCGCGCTCGGGATGGCACCGTTCTACTGGATCGGACCGCGCATCGCGGAGCTCGGGCGAAGACACGGCTTCGTCACCCAGGCGCAACTCGTCACCGGGCGCTTCCCCTCGCGGGGGCTCTCGGCGTTCATCGCGCTCCTGAGCCTGATCGCCTTCGTCCCGTATGTGACGATCCAGATGCGGGGCGCCGGGATCGTCATCGAGGCGGTCACGGACGGGCACGTCCCGCTCTGGCTCGGCGCGCTCGTGGCCTACGGAATCGTCATTGTGTATGTGCTCTCCGCAGGCGCGATGGCGGTCGGGTGGACGAACACCTTCCAGGGGATCTTCATGATCGTCATCGCCTGGACGCTCGGCCTCTACCTCCCGTGGCGGCTGTACGGCGGGGTGGGCGCGATGTTCGAGCGGATCGAGGAGGCCCGGCCGGAGCTGCTCGTGCCCCCTGGGCTCGACGCCACCGGGCAACCCTGGACGTGGGGCGCCTTCTCGACCTTCATCCTGGTGAGCGCCGTCGGGCTCATGATGTGGCCCCATCTGTTCATGAAGGCGTTCACCGCGAAGGACGACGACACGCTGCGGCGCACGGTCATCCTCTTCCCCACCTTCCAGCTCTTCCTGATCCCGGTCTTCCTCATCGGCTTCTCGGGCGTACTCTTCGCCGGGAGCCCACCGACGCCCGACTTCATCCTTCCGTTCATGGTCCTCGAAACCGGTCTGCCGCCCCTCGTGGTGGGACTCTTCTGCGCCGGAGCGCTGTCCGCGTCCATGTCGACCGGCGATGCGCTCCTGCACGCCTCCGCCTCCGTCGTCGTCGAGGACGGGGTCGCGAAGTTCGTGGACGTCGACGAGCACCGGCAGCGGACGCTCATGCGCGCGCTCGTCCTTCTCACGGGTGTGACCGCTTACGCGTTCGCGCTCGACCCCGATTCCTCCCTCGTCCTCCTGCTCGCCTCGGCGTACGGGATCATCGCCCAGTTCGCACCGCCCGTGGTCGCGGCGCTCTACTGGCGCCGAGCCACCACCGCCGGGGTCTTCGCGGGGCTGGCCGCCGGCACGGCGACCGCCTTCTTCTTCTGGCTGAACCCCGGCTTCAAGCCCTTCGACATGCACGAGGGTGTGCTGGGCCTCGGAGTCCACATCGCCGTCCTGGTCGGCGTGAGCCTGGCGACGCCGGTGCAGGACGAGGCGCACCTCGCCCGGTACTTGGTATGAGCGACACGGACCGGGCCAGGCCGCGTATGGACGACGCCGCAGGCGAGACACCCGACGCCGATGCAGCCGGAAGGCTGGAGGCGCTGCGCGCCGAAATCCGGGCCCTCGACGAGGAGCTCGTCGCGCTCGTTGGGCGTCGGCGGGCGCTGGTCCTCGAGATCGGAGCCGTGAAGCACTCCCTGGGCCTTCCGGTCATGGATCCGTCGCAGGAGGCGCGCGTCGTCCGGCGCGCCGCGGAGATCGCGCGGGAGATCGGGATCGACGAGGAGATGACGCGAGACGTGATTTGGCGCATCATCGCATCGGCCCGGGATGCTCAGGAGGGGCGGACCCGCTGGGGCCCGCCCCCCTCCGAGGAGTAGCTGGTCGCGCGGACCCGCCGGCGTGCGCTAGTCGTCCGCCTGCCTCTGGAGCGTGTGGCCCGAGAGGCCGTCGACGAGCATCGAGCCGAGTCCGACGGGCACCCGCAGCGGGAAGATCTCGTCCGGAGGCGTGACGCCCCGCACGAGGTGCGGATTCAGCGCCTCGAGCTCTTTCGGCTCGATCCCGAGCTCGCGCGCCACCCCGGTGAGTGATGTCCCGCCGGGCACGAAGACGTTCTCGTAGCGGAACGGCTCGACGCTCCGGGCGTCGAAGCCCAGCGAGTCGGCCCGCGCCGCGAGCCGGGTGACGGCGATCAGCTTGGGGACGTAGGCGCGGGTCTCGCGCGGCAGATACTCCCGCACCTCCCAGTACAGCTCCTCGCCTCCGAGCCACCCCTCGGCGTGCCGGTGCAGCACGCGCTCGACGCGCCCCGGTCCCGCGTTGTACGCAGCGGCCGCGAGCGTCCACGAGCCGCCGAAGCGGTGGTGCAGCCACGCCAGGTAGTCGAGCGCGGCCTCGGTCGCCGCAACGGGGTCCCGTCGCTCGTCGACCCAGGGATCCAGTCGGAGACCGTACTGCTGCGCCGTCGGGCTCATGAACTGCCACATGCCGACCGCCGAGACGCGGGACACCGCGAAGGGAGAGAGCCCCGACTCGACCATCGGAATGTAGATCAGCTCCTCCGGCATCCCGCGCTCGCGGAGCTTGCTCTCGATCATGTCCGCGTACACCTCGCGGCGGAGCAGGAGCTCCTCGAACTCCGCCCGGCGGGTGGTCCGGAACGCCTCGATCCACCGCTCGACGCTCGGATTGAGGTCGAGCGGGAACGACGAGGTCGCGGGCGGAGAAGCGGCCTGGGCCTCCGGCGGAGGCTCCGGGTCGGCCGGACGGCCGGACGCGATCACCAGCGCCAGGAGGGGAGCCACGAGCAGCGGGGGCCACCAACGAACGCTCTGCTCGACTTCGGGATGCTGCGCGAGGGCCGGAGCCCTCGATCTATCGACACGGGCCGTCGGCCCGCGAAGTTCTTCGGCAGACATGGTCTACCTCCTTCCTGTCGCCGTCTCGCCTTCCCTGCTGCGTCCTACCGGAAAGCGAGTCGCCCGGGATCACGTTACCCGGAGGCTGGGGGGGCGTTTCATCCGCGTCGGGCGCGGACATGCAAAGAGGCCCGGACGAGCAGCGCGCGCCGATCCGGACCCCCCTGGAGTTTGTACCGTACTACAAGTCTACGACTCGTCCGCGTAAACGGAAACAACATCGCGTGCCCGCATGCGCTCGAAGCGCACGGTGCCGTCGATCAGCGAAAAGAGCGTGTCGTCCTTCCCGCGACCCACGTTGCGGCCCGGATGGAACTTCGTCCCGCGCTGACGGACGATGATGCCGCCGGCGCGGACGGGCTGTCCTCCGAACCGCTTCACACCGAGACGGTTCGGGTTGCTGTCCCGGCCGTTCCGGCTGGATCCTACACCCTTCTTGTGTGCCATCGCTCGCCTCCGTGCGCGGAGTCCGCGGCGCCCTAGCCCAGCGCGACCGCGTCGACCCGAATCTCCGTGAAGTTCTGACGGTGGCCCTGCTTCCGCCGGTAGCCCTTGCGGCGCTTCCGCTTGAAGACGATGACCTTGTCCCCACGACCGTGCCGGATGACCTCGGCGGTGACCGACGCGCCGTCGACGGTGGGCGTGCCCACTTGGACCGAGTCGTCGCCATCCCCCGCGAGGAGGACATGGTCGAACGTCACCGAATCACCCGGCTCGACGTCGAGCGAAGGAATCCGTAGGCGGGCACCGAGCTCGGCCCGGAACTGCTTCCCACCGGTCTGGAATACGGCGTACATGTCGAACTTCCGAAGAAATTTCCGGCTTTGGTGTCAAGCCTAAAAATGTCGAAACGGATGCGCGTCGGGTCAAGGTTGAGTTGCGTCAGGCCGCGTACTTGTCCGTGACGTCCGTCTCCGCCGGACCGGAGAGCAGGCGGAATTCGTCGAGGCGCATGAGCGGGTCGTCGCGCAGTCGGAGCTCGAGGCGGGTGCGGTCCCGGAGCCGCTTCATGAGACCCGGTTCCTCCTCGATGACGCGCAGCGCCACCTCGGGGTGCACCCGCACCACGAGGCTCCGCTCCTCCTTGGACGCCGCGGCGCGCTTGAGCGTGCGCTCGATCTGGCGCACGACGGTGGCCGGCGTGTACACCCGGCCGATCCCGCCGCACGACTGACAGACCGAGGTCAGGGAGTTGAATACCGAGGGCCGCACGCGCTGGCGTGTCATCTCCACGAGACCCAGGTCGGAGATCTCGAACGTCTTGGTGCGCGCCCGGTCGCGACCGAGGTACGAGCGCAGCTCGCGCAGCACCTTGTCGCGGTTCTCCTGGGCCTCCATGTCGATGAAGTCCACGACGATGATGCCGCCCACGTCGCGCAGGCGGAGCTGCTTCGCGATCTCGCGCGCCGCCTCCAGATTGGTCTTCAGGATCGTCTGCTCGGGGTCCTTCTTTCCCTTCCCCGTGAAGCGCCCGGTGTTCACGTCGATCGAGACGAGCGCCTCCGTCGGCTCGATGACCAGGCTTCCGCCCGACTTGAGCGGGACGTTGCGGCTGAACGCCTTCTGGATCGCCTCCTCCACCCCGAACTCGTCGAAGAGCGGACCCGAGCCGTTGTGCAGATGGACCCGGTCCAGGAGATCCGGATCGACGCTCGTCACGTAGTCGACGATCTCGTTGTACGCCTTCTTCGAATCGACCCGCAGCGCCTCGAACTTGTCGCTGAAGAGGTCCCGGATCACGCCGCTGATGAGCGTAGCCTCGCGATGGACGGCAGCGGGGGCGCTCAGCTCCTTCGCCCGTGCCTCGATCGACTGCCAGCGCTCGAAGAGCCGCCCGAACTCGTGCTCCAGCTTCTCCTGCGTCACCTCTTCGCCGACGGTGCGAACGATGAGGCCGCCGGAGTCGTCGGGGGGCACGTTCTGAGCCATCGAGCGGAGCTTCGAGCGCTGCGCCCGCCCTTCGATCTTCCGGCTCACGCCGACGCGCGACGCGTGGGGCATATAGACCAGGAAGCGCCCCGGCAGCGAGATCTCCGCGGTCAGCCGCGGGCCTTTCGTGCTGATCGCCTCCTTGGTGACCTGCACCAAGATCTCCTGGCCCTTCTGCACGTGATCCTGGATCGGCGGCAGATTCCCCTTCCGCCGTCCACGGCCCCGGCGCCCCTTGCCGTTTCCTCCCTCTCCGTCGTCCTCGGAGGGAAGGTTGAGGTCGGAGACATGCAGGAAGCCCGCCTTGCCTGTCCCGATGTCGACGAACGCGGCCTGGATTCCAGGAAGAACCGCCTCCACCCGGCCGAGAAAGATGTCGCCGAGCACCCGATCCTGATCGGGCCGGTCGAACATGATCTCGGCCAGCTTGTTGTCTTCACGCAGCGCGACCCACGACTCCTGCGGGGTCGCGCTGACGAGGATCTCTCTCCTCAAGCGCCGCTCCGATGTCGGGTCGGACTCCCGTCCCCTTCCGCCGGCACCGTGCGCCTCCCGGAGTTGTGCCCCGCCAACGCGTCGGGCACGACTCCGGCGACCGCCGGTGGACCGGCTCCGTACGAGGGCGGTGGCCAAGCGTCGTCCGTGTCGGGAGCGACGCTCGTGCCCTCCGCGGAGGCCGACGTTTTTGCTGTTTCTCTACTCGTCAGACCGTGCCGGCGGTCTCCATCCGAGGCGCCGGCGCGGCGTCGTCCACGTGCGGCTCGGCCAGGATCTCCTCCAGGAGCTTCCTCGCGATGACGAGCCGTTGAATCTCGTTCGTCCCTTCTCCGATCTCGCAGATCTTCGCGTCGCGCAGCATCCGCTCCACCGGGTAATCGCTGGTGTATCCCGCTCCGCCCATCACCTGGATGGCGTCGAGCGTGGCGCGCACCGCCAGCTCCGAACAGAAGTACTTGGCCATCGAGGCTTCCTTGGCGTACGGCTGGCCCTGGTCCTGCAGCCACGCCGCATGATACGTGAGGTGCCGACCCGCCTCGATGTCGGTCGCCATCTCCGCCAGCTTGAACTGCACCTGCTGGAAGTCCCACACGCGCTGCCCGAACTGCTCGCGCTCCGTCGTGTAGCGCACGGCCGTCTCGAGCGCGCCCTCGGCGAGGCCGAGGGAGAGCGCCGCGACACCGATCCGTCCGGCGTCGAGCGTCTTCATGAAGTTGATGAAGCCTTCCCCCTCCTCGCCCAGGCGCTGCTCGGCCGGGACGACGGCATCCTCGAAGTGTAGCTCCCGCGTGTCCGAGGCCCGCCAGCCCATCTTGTCCTCCTTCTCGCCCGCTCGGACACCTTCGGTGAAGGGGAGGTCGTCGCGGTGGCCGATCCCGAGCGCGCGGGCTCGATCCACGTCCACCGTCGGCTTGCACACGATGAACGAGCTGATCCCCTTCGCGCCCCGACCCGGTTCGGTCACGGCGGTGGCGACGAAGATCTCGCCGACGCCGGCGTTCGTGATGAAGATCTTGGACCCGTCGATGCGGTAGGCATCGCCTTCGCGCACGGCCCGGGTGCGGGTGCCCGAAGCGTCGGACCCGGCGCCGGGCTCGGTCAGCCCGAAGCCGCCGAGCACTTCGCCGGAGGCCAGAGGCGGGATGAAGCGCCGCTTCTGTTCCGGCGTGCCGAACGTCAGGATCGGGGAGAGACCGAGCGTCGTGTGGGCGGACACGGTGATCGAGTGGCTCGCATCGAATTTGGCCAACTCCTCGATGACGAGGATGTAGGAGAGGTAGTCGAGCCCCATCCCGCCCAGCTCCCGAGGCACCGGGACCCCGAACAGCCCCATCTCGGCCATGAGCTTGACGTTCTCCCAGGGAAACGCTCCGCTCTCATCGAGCTCGGTGGCTACCGGCTCGATCGCCTCGCGTCCAAAGCGTCGGACTCGCCGCTGGAGCTCGACGTGGTCTTGGGTCAGATATCTGTTCATGGCTGCACTCTCGAGTCCCAACCGCATCGGTCGCACCGCCCGCAGTCTTGCCGGGCGACTTCACCAAAGTAGCGCAAGAGCGCGGCGGTGCGGCATCCTCGTACCCGTGCGTAGCGCTCTACGGCACGCAGCTTGCTTGTGACGACCGCCCGCCGACGCGCGACGCGGTCGGCGTCGAAGCGCCGAACGACGACCGCGTCGCCTTCAGGAGACCCGTGTGATCGCCCGTCGGTTCCGCTGCCCATCCGCCGGAGGGCCCCCGCGCGCTCGAGCGCGGCGAGCGCTCCCTCGGGTTCGCCCCTCATCCAGCCACGGGGAACGGAGCCGAGCCGGCACACCACGCGGGGGTCGTCCACCCGGACCCGGCCGTCCTCGCCCGCGGCGGCGCGCAGCGTTCGGTGCAGCGCCCGCAGCCGCCGGAGCGGGGGATGCGTGCGATCCCGAAACGCCCGTCCCAGGCGCCCATCGTGCGGCCCGTGGAGCGCGATGCACCGAGAGGGCGCTCCGTCCCGTCCCGCCCGACCCGCCTCCTGATAGTACGCCTCCAGCGTGGTGGGGAGCTGGAGGTGGACGACCAGCCGCACGTCCGGCTTGTCGATGCCCATCCCGAACGCGTTCGTGGCGACCACGACCCGAACGTCACCGCCCAGGAAGCGCTCCTGCACCCGGGTGCGCTCGTCACCCCCCAGCCCGGCGTGGTAGGCCGCACAGACGACCCCTGCGCGCGCCAGCGAGGCGCGAACTCGCTCGACGGTACGCCGGGTCGGTGCGTAGACGATGGAACAGCCGGGCTCCCGCCGGACGAGGGCGTGGATGCGCTGCAGCCGCTCCGGGAGCGTCCCGCCCCGCTCCACGGACCACCAGAGGTTCGACCGGTCGAACGAGCGGACGATCTCGAAGGGATCCGCGAGCCCGAGGCTGGCGCGGATGTCGGCTCGAACGGGGGGTGTGGCGCTGGCGGTCAGCGCGAGCGTCGGGCCGGCGATACACCGGCGGAGCGCGCCGATACGACGGTAGGCCGGACGGAAGTCGTGGCCCCACTCGCTGATGCAGTGAGCCTCGTCGACCGCGAGGAGGTCGATCCGGACGCCGTCCACGAGGGCGCGGAACGCGTCGGTCTCGAGGCGCTCGGGTGATACGAAGAGGAGGTCGAGCGCGCTCGACTCCGCCCGCGCCGCGACGGCGCGGCGCTCTCCGACCGAACGGGTCGCGCTCAGGAAGTCGGCCCGCAGCCCGACGGTGCGGGCCCGCCCCACCTGGTCCTCCATGAGCGAGATGAGCGGTGTGACGACCAGCGTGAGCCCGTCGACGATGAGCGCGGGGACCTGGTAGCAGACGCTCTTCCCACCGCCCGTGGGCAGGACGCCGAGGGCATCGCGGCCGGAAAGCACGGCGCGGACGAGCTCCTCCTGCCCCGGGCGGAATCCCGGGTAGCCGAAGGCACGTCGGAGCACCGCGACCGGATCGCGCTCCTCGGCCCCCGTGCTCGTCGACGCCCCCATGATGCACGAACGCGGGCGCGGTGCGGCGCGGACATGATCCGCTGCGACGCCGGCTCGCGCTCGCGATCCGGCGACATGGTCTCCATGCCGTCGTCAGGGGGGGATCCCGTCTTCGTCCTCGCCGTCGTCGTCCTCCTCCACCGGCCTGCGTCCACCCGCCCCTCCAGGCAGAAACCGCAGCACCATGCCGCCCAGCAGGAGCACGATCGCGAGACCCGTCATCCACCGCTCTTCCAGGTAGATCCCCGCGACAGCGATGGCCGCGGCCACCGAAAAGACCGCGATCTTCCACTCGAGGAACCGGTCGTGGCGACGTCGAGGGCGCGCGCGGAAGAGCACCCTCAGGAACGGCGGTGGGGGTCCACCGGTCCGCGCGCTCGCTTCGACGATCGCCACGTTCCCGACCGCAGCGCGTTCACCGGTCGGCGCGCTCCGTGGTGAAGCGGGTTCACCGGTCGGCACGCTCCAGGAAGCGGCGCACACCCTTCCGGCACGCATCGGTCATGCGGGCTTCGGCGTTCACCTGCGCCGCGCGCTCGATCCCGGCGTCGAAGTCGAGCTCGTCCAGCTCGTGGAGCAGGCGTTTCGTGAGGGCCAGAGCAGTCGGCGGCTTCTTCGCGAGGGACGCCAGGTAGTCGTGGACGTCGTCCTCGAACGCGGCGTCGGCCAACACCCGGTTCACGAGCCCCAGGCGGTGCGCCTCGACGGCGTCGAAGCGCTCTCCACGCGCCACGAGCTCGAAGGCGATCCCCTCCCCGACCCTGCGACGCAGGATCGTCATCACGAGCGCGGGCACGAAGCCCAGGTGAACCTCCGGGTAGCCGAACTCGGACGCCTCGTGTGCCAGGACCAGATCGCACGCCGACGCGAGCCCGCAGCCGCCCGCGAGGGCACGGCCCCGCACGACCGCGACGATCGGCTTGGGGAACGAGCGCATCCTCGTGAAGAGCGCACCGAGCGACCGCGCGTCCTCCACGTTCTCTTCGAGGCTCATCGCGGCGATCCGCTCCAGCTCCGCGAGGTCGGCGCCCGAGCAGAAGTCGGGTCCGGCCCCGGTCAGGGCGACCACCCGGACGTCGGCGTCCGCCTCCGCCCGGGCGAGTCCGTCCTTGAGCGCCGCCACGAGCGCGGCGTTGAGGGCGTTGCGCTTCTCGGGGCGATTCAGGGTGAGCGTCGCCACCCGGTCCGCGACCTCGTAACGCAGCATCGGCCCCGCCGAGCCCTCCGGGTGACTCACGAGGACCCGGCGCCGTACGACGCGGCCGTCCAGCCATCCGGCACGCGCCCCCGACCCGCCACCGCCTCCGCCACGTCGTCCGGTACCTCGATCTCCATGCGCAGGAGGGCCGTGCTGAACACCTTGCCCTGGGCGTCGTTCATGAGCGACATCGTGCCACCCCCGCCGAGTGCCCCGTGCAGCAGGAAGTTGAGCGCCCCGAGGTTGGGCAGCTCGAAGCGCTCCACCTTCCCCTTCACCATCTCGCCGAAGAAGGCCTTCACGGCCTCGGGGGTGAGCTGCTCACGGAGCAGGTCGTAGTGCGCCTCGTCGTAGGCGATGACGCCCACATTGGCCGTGTCGCCTTTGTCGCCGGAGCGAGCATGGGCCAGGTGGACGAGGGGGACCTTCATCGTCATACCTCCCGCACCTCCACCCGCAGCGCCGACTCGACCTCTTCGCGACGGAGCAGCGCGGGCCAGTACGCCATGATCTCCTGGACGCGGGGGCGGCCGCCTGCGAATCCGGTCACCGAGGGCGGTCCGGTGAGCACGAGCGGCGCAATCTCACGGGTGAAGCGCTCGACCGCACCCCGGTCCGCGGCGCGCACGCCGACCCGCAGTTGCACCTCCGGCAGATCGGCGGGCGGCTCGCCTACGAGCGGCCCGTGCGTGGAGTCCCACCCGACCAGCTCGGTCCTCACCTCGTCGAAGTCGAGACCGAGGCGGTCCAGCCGCTCGCGCAGGATGCGCGCCGCGCCGCGCGCCTTGGCGGCGGCGTCGGGCCAGACGTAGGTGAGCGTGCCCGTCGCCTTCCATCCGGAGGCGTAGGCGATCGAGACCTTGAGGAAGTCCGTGCGCGGGCCGCCGGTCACTCCATGTACACGCACGCGATCGTCGCCCAGATCGTCGAGCTGGATCTTCGTGAAGTCCGCGACGACGTCCGGCGTGATGTAGTCGGTCGGGTCGCCCATCTCGTAGAGGATCTGCTCGGCGACGGAGGCGCGCGTCACCCGTCCGCCGCTTCCCTCGTGCTTGGTGACCACGAAGCTCCCGTCCTCCGAGACCTCGACGATGGGAAACCCCACCTGCGCCATATTCGGGATCGACCACCAGTCGATCAGGCAGTTCCCGCCGGTGCACTGGGCACCGCACTCGTTGATGTGGCCGGCCACGACCCCGGCCGCGATCCGGTCGTGGTCGTCGGTGGACCAGCCGAGCTCGTGGATGAGCGGGGCGTAGGTGAGCGCCGTGTCGGTACTGCGGCCGGTGACGATCACATCCGCTCCGCCGGCGAGCGCCTCCACGATCGGCTCGGCACCGATGTAGGCGTTCGCGCTCTGCACCCGGTCGCGGACGGCGGAGAGCGGTTCGCCGGTCTCCATGTTCGCCAGTGTGTGGCCCCGCCCGATGAGGTCGTCGAGGCGGTCCATGAGGTCGTCGCCCGTGACGAGTCCGACACGGGTCCGGCCAGCCACACCCGCCCGGCGGC
>JANQME010000440.1 GCA_028280205.1 Longimicrobiales bacterium | reverse complement strand
GGACGGCGAGAATGGGCCCCTCGGTGAGACCGGGAAGGAGGGGGAGGCGTGGAGGCGACCGACGAGCAAGCGACTCGGTTCCGAAAGGCCGTCGAGCGCGGAGACGCGGACGAGGTCCGGGCGCTCGTGGAGGGTGATCCCGTCCTCCGCGACCACATCGACGCCCCATGGTTCTCCTTTGACAAGCCGGCCATCGTCGACGCGGCGTCGAGGCTCGACCGGGCGACGGTCGACACCCTCCTCGCCCTGGGCGCCGACATCGACGCCCGCTCCGCTTGGGCGAACGGGCCGTACAGCGCGCTGCACGGCCTCGTAGACGGACCGACCCCGGAGCGGCTCGCCTTCGCGGAGTACCTCGTCGAACGGGGAGCCTTCGTGGACCTGCACGCCGCCGCCGGGCTGGGACGCCTGGAGCGCCTCGCGGAGATCCTCGACGCCGAGCCCGACCGGGTGAGCGAGCCGGGCCCGGACGGCGCGACCCCGCTCCACCTGGCGCGTGACCCCGAGACGGCCGCCTTCCTCCTGGAGCGTGGGGCCGAGCTCGAGAAGCGGTGCGTGGACCACCGCAGCACCCCGGCCATGTGGGCCGCGGCCGGACGCGAGGACGTCATGCGCTTCCTGTTGGAGCGGGGAGCCCGGCCGGACCTCTACCAGGCCGTCCTGCTCGACGACGTCGAGCTGGCTGCCCGCATCCTGGAGGAGGAGCCCGACGCGATCCACGTGTGCGTCCACCCCGGCACGTCTCACCTGCACCTGGGCGGAGGGGACAAGTACGTCTGGGCACTCGACTTCGTGGAGACGCCCGTCGAGCTGGCCCGGCGCCGGGGCGCGGAGGACAGCTACCGGTTCCTGCTGGAGCGGAGCCCGCCCGACGTGCGACTCCTGCAGGCCGCCCGTCGAGGTGACGCGAGCGAGATGGAGTCGATCCTCGCCGCCGAGCAGGAGCTGCTGCCCTCGCTCTCGGACCACACGGTGTGCTCCATCCTGAGCGCCGGGCCGGAAGCCGCGCGCGTGCTCCTCCAGCGGGGCGTCGGTCCGAACGTGCGCGACGCCCCATCGGGCGCCACGGCCCTGCACCATGCCGGTTGGCGTGGCCTCGAAGAGGTCGCTCGGATCCTGCTGTCGGCCGGCGCCGATCCGTCGATCCGCGACCGCGAGTACAACGCGACACCGGCGGGGTGGGCGGAGCACGCGGGCCGACCCGAGCTCGCGCGACTCTTGTCGCCCTGAAGGGCGTCGTCTACCGTCCCCGCCCCACGGAGCTCTGCACAGGAAGGGCGCCCCCGCGAAGAGGAGTACGATGAGTCAGGACGGGATGGAGCTCGGCGCGTTCTCGATCAGCCTCGCCGTGAGCGACCTCGGCGTGTCGAGGGAGTTCTACGAGAGGCTCGGCTTCCGGAAGACGGGCGGCGACGGAGAGCACTACCTGATCATGCTCAATGGAAGCACCGTGATCGGGCTGTTCCAGGGGCTCTTCGAGAAGAACATCCTCACGTTCAATCCGGGCCTGACCCAGAGCGCCGAGCAACTCTCCGAATTCACGGACATCCGGAAACTCCGCGAACGACTGCTCGAAGCGGGTGTGGAGCTCACGACCGATCTCGACCCGAACGAGACCGGCCCCGCGTCGATCGCCTTCGAGGACCCGGACGGCAATCCCGTGCTGATCGACCAGTTCTTCCCGAAGCCGGGAGGCGAGGCGGGCTGACGAGCTCGGGTCAGCGTCCCAGGGCCTCGACGACGAGCCGGGCGGCGGCGCCACCCGAGAACTGCTGCTGACCTGTGACGAGGAGTCCGTCGCGCAGCGCGAAGTCACGGAACATCGAGTCCACCATGAAGTTGGTGCCCTCGAGGGCACGTGCCTCGTCTTCGATCCAGAAGGGCTGGAGCCGCTGTCCCACGAAGTCGTCCGCGTAACGCTCTTCGGAGTTCGCGAAGCCCGTCCACGTCTTCCCCTCCACGAGCAGGTCACCCGAAGAAAGGTGCGTCTCGAGTAGCACGCAGGTCGCGTGACAGACCAGCGCGGTCACCTTGTCCGCCTCGTAGAAGTCCCGAACGAGCCCCTGGACCTTCTCGTTGCCGCGGAAGGTGAACATCGACGACTGGCCGCCGACCAGGAAGAGGGCATCCCACTCGGCCGGCTCGACGCCGTCGATGCTCTCGGTCCGCTCCAGCAGCGCCGCGTGCTTCGGCGAGGTCTTGAAGCCGAGGCTGACGAGGTCGTCCGAGGAGTAGCCGCTCTCGTCCTCGGGATCGCTGAAGCCGTCCGCCTGCAGGGGGCCACCGTCGGGACTCCGGATCTCGATGTCGTACCCGGCCTCCGAGAACGTCCAGTACGGGTGCGTGAGCTCGGCCCACCAGAATCCGACCGGCCAGCCCGTGACCGTCGATGTCGCCGGGTTGGCGGCGACCATGAGAACGCGCTTCCGCCGGTCCGGCCGGGTCACGTTGACGTTCCCGCTCATGATCCGTCCTCCCGCAGCAGCCCGAGGGCGAAGTCGCGACCCACCCTGGCATCGGGCGCGGCCTCCTGGAGGCGTTCGGCGGCGGAGCGCCCACCCTCGTGGTCGAGGCCGGAGAAGTCCGCGCGGAGCGGGTTCGTGTAGTCGAGCACGATCCGCCCCATCGTCGGCGCCATCCGCGTCATCGCTTCGACCGCGGCGTGCGCCGGAGTGGCGAGCACGATGGCGTCGGCCTCGCCGACGCTGCCCCGTCCTGCGATCACGATCCGCATCGAATGCCTCCGGCTCCGGGTGGAGCGCGGAAGATGGGTCCGCAGGGCGATCGCGTGTAGTATGTACTTTACGGGTAGATACTATCTGGAAAGAAACCATGCCCAGCTTCGAACTGCGCGGGAAATCGTACAACAACCCGGTCGAGCTGGCGCTCGACGTGATCGGCGGCAAGTGGAAGATGCCGATCCTCTGGCGTCTCAAGGATCGCGTCTGGCGGCACGGCGAGCTGCGGCGCAGCCTGGGCCGCACCACGGCGAAGATGCTCACCCAGCAGCTCCGGGAGCTCGAGGCCGACGGCCTGTTGACGAGGACGGTCTACGCGGAGGTGCCGCCCCGCGTCGACTACGAGATCACCGAGCTCGGGCGCACGACGCTCGAGCCGATCCGCGCCCTGCAGGCCTGGGGTCGGACGTATCGGGCTTACGTGGAGCCCACCGCCGACGCACCTGCTGCGGCCCCGGATCAGGGTGCCTCCGGAGCGTGAGCGGGTGAGCGACCGCGCCTCGGCGCTGCAGCCTCTCATCGTCCTCGCGGTCGTGGGGCTCGGCCACCTCGCCCTCGTCCCGGACGTGGCCGACCCCGACGGATTCTATCATGTGGGGCACGCGCTCGCGTATCTGGAGGGCTCCCCGTTCGACACGTCGCTGCCGTGGGCCACGCGCTCCGTCATCGGAGATCTTGGGGGGGACCTCTGGTGGGGCTTCCACATCCTCCTGCTCCCCTTCGCGGCGCTCGGCAGCGTTCCGGTCGCCATGCAGTCCGCAGCGATCGCCCTCACGGCGGTACTCGGGCTGACCGTGCTCCGGGTGCTTCGTCGGCACGACGTCCCCCACCCGGGGTGGTGGGCGGCGCTCTTCTTCCTGGCCGTGCCCAACGTCTTCTTCCGGCATCTCATGGTGCGACCGCACGTGATCTCCATGGCGGCGAGCGTGGCGCTCGTTTCCGTCCTGGTGCGCGGACGGTGGTGGCATGTGCTCCTGCTCTCGTGGCTCGTCGCATGGGTGCACCTCAGTCTTTTCTGGGCCGGTCCGCTCATCGCGGTCGCCTACGGCGTGGTGCGCGTGCCGGTCACCGTACTCCTTGCTCGCGACGAACCCGACACCGGCGTTCCCATCCGCCGGGCGGTCTCGGCGGCGTTCGCGGGAGCTCTGCTCGGCTGGGCGATGCGGCCGGACCCCGTCGCGACCGCCACGCTGCTGAACGTGCAGCTCGTGGAGCTCTTCGCTCAGAAGGCGCTGGATCGGCCGCTCAACTTCGCGGCCGAGCTGTCCCCGATCGAGCCCGCCGCGCTCGTGGCCTCGGCCGGCTCCTTCCTGGCGGCATGGCTCTTCGGCGCGGCGATGGCCGCACGCGCCGCCGGAACCGGAGGGCTCGCGCGGCTGGGACAGGCGCGCACAACGCTGCTCGTGCTCTGCCTCTGCCTTTCGGCCGCCTTTCTCGGCCTCGCGCTCCTCTCCGCGCGGCGCGCGATGGAGCAGTGGGTGGCGTTCGGCTTCCTCGTACTGCCCCTGGTCGCCCTGGCCCGGGGGGGCACGTGTCCGCAGCGCTGGGCGGTGCCGCTGCGGGTCGTCGGCGTGGTACTGCTCGCCGTGCACCTCGGTTGGTTCGCGCGCCGCCACATGCTCAACCGGGCGTCGGTCGCGATCCCGGCCACGACCCTGCAGCCGATCGCGGAGCACCTCCGGGCCCACAGCGAGCCCGGCGAGCCCGTCTTCCACGCCCGCTGGGACAACTTCGGTCCCCTCTTTGCCTTCAACCGACACAACCGGTATCTCGGCGGCATGGACCCGATCTTCCAGTACGCGCACGATCCGCAGAGCTACTGGGAGTTCTTCTACCTCTCGTCGGAGCTGACGCAGGAGTGGACGTGCGACGCCTGGCCGTGCCTCGAGGGGACGACGACCGACACCTATCAGGCGCTGAAAGAGCACTTCGGCGTCCGGTGGGTGGTCGTGCAGCCGTACCGGAACCCGCGGCTCTCGCTGTACTTCCTGAACGACGATCGGTACGCGCTGGTGCTCGAGACGCAGTCGGCGGCGCTCTTCGAGCTGGTCGGCCCGTGAGGGTCGCGCTCTTCGCGACGTGCCTGGGCGACGCATTCTTCGCCGAGGCGTGCGCGGACGCGGTCCGGCTGCTCCGCCACCTCGGTGTGGAGCCGTACGTTCCGCCCGAGCAGACCTGCTGCGGCCAGCCCGCGTTCAACGCCGGATACCGGGACGACGCGGCACGCATGGCCCGACACACCGCAGCCGTCTTCGCCGACGCGGAGCACGTGGTCCTCCCGTCGGGGAGCTGCGCCGCCATGATGCGCACGCACTACCCCCACCTCCTCGAGGGTGAGGAGGGGCGGCCGGACCGCACGTGGGAGCTCTGCCACTTCCTCGTTCACGTCCTGGGCGTCGACTCGCTCGGCTCCGGACTCCGCGGGGTGCGGGTCGCCTACCACCACGGATGCCACGCGCTGCGCGGGCTCGGGGTGCGGGACGAACCGGAACGGCTGCTGCGTCGGGCGGGCGCCGAAGTCCGGAGCTGGGAGACGGCGGACGAATGCTGTGGGTTCGGGGGCCTCTTCAGCGCCAAGATGCCCGAGGTCTCGGCCGGGATGGCGGACCGGAAGCTCGACACGCTGCCCGAAGCGGACGTCGTCACCTCGTCGGACGGCGGCTGCCTGCTCCAGCTCTCGGGGCGTGCCGCCCGCCGCGGCAGCCATCCGCCCTTCCGTCACGTCGCCAGCCTCCTGTGGCAAGGGGTCGCCGCGTGAGCACGGTGCCGACCCCCGGAGCGTATCGGAGTACGGCGGCGCGTATATTGCGCAACGAACCTGCGATGCGCGACTCCGTGGACGCCGCGACTCGCGCCTTCGATGCGAAGCGGCGGAGAGCGTTCGCGTCCCTCGACGCCGAGGGATGGCGGGACTGGGCGAGGGACGTGAAGTCGCACGCGCTCACGCACCTCGATCGCTGCCTGGAGGCAGCCGCGGAGCGGCTGGAGTCGAACGGGGCGAGGGTCCACTGGGCGGAGTCCGCTTCCGACGCGCTGGCCGTGCTGGACGGGGTCGTGGAGCGCCACGGCGTGCGGACCGCGGTGAAGGCCAAGAGCATGCTG
>JANQME010000437.1 GCA_028280205.1 Longimicrobiales bacterium | reverse complement strand
CATGCACCAGCGCGAGCACCTCGGCCGCGATCCCGCCGGGCACGGGGCCGAAACGCTCCACCGGATCCTCGGACGATACACGGAGCTCGAAGGCGTACTCCCGACCGGACTCGTCGGCGAGATAGCGTACGTTCACCGGCGTCGTCTCGCCCCCGGAGCGGAGCTCGCCGATCCACTCGGCGCGTCGCGTCCCCACCGTCATCTCCTCGGCCGAGGGGGCGAGGCTGCGCGACAGCTCGTCGCTCCACCCACCCGCGAGCGGACGCCGGTGGACCGTGCCCCGATCCTCCCACCAGCCGTGCGCGACGACGCCCCGAACCGAGATTCCGAAGCTCGGTGCCGACACCCGAATCGCGTCCTCGAGCAGGCCGGCCAGACCCACCGGAGCCCGGCTTCCGGCCGCGGTCTCCGCGAGGCGCTCGAAGACCTGCCCGATGACGTCTCGGATCGCTCCGGGCGACGCGAGGGCCAGTTCGACCTCCAGACCCGTACGTGTGGCGAGCTCACGGACAGGCTCGTCCTTGAGGGGCGAGTCCACGATCACCTGAAGCCGGTCGTCCGTGCGCATGATGGGAAGCGCAAGGTGGGAGAGCGCCCACTCCGGCGAGACGAGGGCGACGGCAGCGAGGTCGATCGCTTCGGCGTCCGGAAAGACGTACGGAAGGTCGAACTGCGAGGCGAGCCCCCACTCGAGCTCCTCCTCGGAGACCAGCCCGGAGGCGACGAGCGCCTCCCCGAAGTAGCCCCCGTGGTCGCGCTGATACTCGAGGGCACGCTCCACGTCGTCCTCGGTGATGCGGCCGGCCTCGATGAGGATCCGGCCGATCGTCCGGCGTTCGCTCACTCGGGTCCTCCCGGGAGGGTCGTCACGGGCCGGAAACAGCCGACGCTTCGAGACTCGAAACGATCGCCGCACCAACCTCCTCCGTCGAGAGCGATCCGCCCAGGTCGGGCGTCGTGCGGCCTTCGCGCATCGAGACGACGACCGCCTCCTCCACCCGCCGGGCCTCGTCGTCGAGGCCGAAGTGGTCGAGCAGGAGGGAGACACACCGGACGGCCCCGAGCGGATTCGCGCGCCCGGTACCGGCGATGTCGGGCGCGGAGCCGTGCACCGGCTCGAAGAGCGCGTGGCGCCCCGGGTGGAGGTTCGCGGAGGGGGCGAGTCCAAGCCCGCCCGTGATCTCCGCCGCGAGGTCGCTCACGATGTCGCCGAAGAGGTTGGGTGCGACGATCACCTCGTAGCGCTCGGGCCGCCGCACAAGGTCCATCGCCATGGCGTCCACGTACATCGCGTCCCGCTCGATGTCCGGGAACTCTCCGGCGACCTCCTCGAAGACGCGACGCCAGAGCCCGCCCACGTGCCGCATCGCATTGGCCTTGTCGACCAGCGTGACCCGGCCGCGGCCGCGCGTGGACGCGAAGTCGAACGCCGCCCTCACGATCCTCTCCACGCCCTTGCGGGTCGCGATGTTCTCCTCGAGCGCGAGCTCGTCGGGCGTGCCCCGCTTGAAGCTTCCACCGATGCCGGTGTATTCGCCCTCCGTGTTCTCGCGGAAGATCTCCAGACGCAGCGCGCCGGCGTCGCGTAACGGTGACAGCTCCGGCGAGAGGAGGACGCAGGGGCGGAAGTTCACGTACAGGTCGAGCCGGAAGCGTAGGCCGAGCAGGATGTCCTTCGCGTGCTCGTTGCCCGGTACGCGCGGATCGCCGAGCGCCCCGAGGAGCATCGCGTCGTACTCCTCCGCGAGCGACCGGAATTCGTCGTCCGTGATCGAGACACCCTCGCGCAGGTAGCGCTCGGCCCCGAGCTCCCACTCGGTGAGCTCGAAGGGCTCGCCGTCG
>JANQME010000424.1 GCA_028280205.1 Longimicrobiales bacterium | reverse complement strand
AGGTCGTGGATCGGACCGTCCCGTCCGTGCGCGGTCATCGACACCTCGTCCCCGCCCACCTCCACGCGGATGCGGCGCAGCTCGGGGTCGCCACGCGCGAGATAGGATCCGAGAACGCGCAGGCCGTTCCCGCTCCGCTCGAACTCGCCGCCGTCGGGGTTGAACATCCGAAGCCGGACGCGGCGCTCGTCGGGAGTCGGGGTGCGCAACCCGCGCAGGAGTGCCACGATCCCGTCGGCGCCCACGCCCTCGTGTCGACCACACACGCGTCGGACGTTCGCCGGTGTGGCCCACCACCCCGTCCCCTCGTCGGGGACGGGCCCCTCCTCGAAGACGAGGTAGTCGTTCCCGAGGCCGTGCGCCTTGTAGAACGAGGGCGAGAGCTCGGGCGGCGGAGGCCAGCGGGTCATGGCGGGGTGGGTCGATCGGGCGGGCGTGAGAGCGGACGGGCGGGCTCGAGGGCGGGCGGGTCTCGACGCGAGCGGGTCACGCCAACGTAGGCGCGCCGGTCCCCGCACTGGAAGGGCGGAGAAGAAGACTGTACGTTTCATGCACAATCCGGGGCGATTTACGGCGAATTGCGGCCCGCGGTGGATGTGAACGAGCATCCGTCGGCGAAACAGCTAAACAGCCAAGGCCCCATCGCGCTCGTCGCGAGGGGCTTTGCGTTTCTGGAGGCACGAGACACGTGAGCGAGCATCCCGGCACGCACGAGCGGGCCGAACGTATCCGTCTCCTCGACCGGACGCTGCGCGAGCGCATCCTCGTCATCGACGGGGCAATGGGCACGATGATCCAGCGCCACGAGCCGACCGAGGAGGACTTCCGCGGTAATCGCTTCTCGGACTCGTCCGTCGCGCTGCAGGGGGCGAACGACCTCCTCAGCCTCACCCGACCGGAGCTCATCGGCGAAATCCACACCGAGTACATGGCGGCGGGCGCCGACCTCGTCGAGACGAACACGTTCTCGGCCAACCGGATCTCGCTCGCAGACTACGGCCTGGAGGAGATCTCCGAGGAGCTCAACCGCGCGGCCGCCGCGGTCGCACGGGAGGCGGCCGACGCCTTCATGCGAGAGCACGCGGAACGCACCTGCTGGGTGGCCGGCGCCCTCGGGCCGACGACCCGGTCCGCCTCGATCTCCCCGGACGTCGGGGACCCCGGCGCGCGTAACGTGACCTTCGACCAGCTCGTCACCGCCTACTCCGAGCAGGCGCGTGGGCTCGTCGACGGTGGGGTCGACGTCCTGCTCGTCGAAACCGCGTTCGACACGCTGAACGCCAAGGCGGCGCTCTTCGCCATCTCGGGCGTCCTCGAGGAGCGGGAGGAGGACATCCCGGTCATGGTCTCCGGGACGATCACGGACCAGAGCGGCCGCACACTCTCCGGCCAGACCCCCGAAGCGTTCTGGAACTCGGTCGCGCACGGGGTCCAGCCGGGGTCCGGTCGCCGGAGCGGCCTGCTTTCGGTGGGGTTGAACTGCGCGCTCGGGATCGACCAGCTCCGTCCCTTCCTCGAGGAGCTCTCGGGCGCCGCCGGCGTTCCCGTGAGCTGCTACCCGAACGCCGGCCTCCCCAACGAATTCGGGGGGTACGACGACACGCCCGAGCACATGGCCGAGGTGACGCGCGCCTTCGCCGAGGCGGGCTTTTTGAACCTCGTCGGCGGCTGCTGCGGCACGACGCCCGACCACATCCGTGCGATCGCGGACTCCATGGAGGGGCTTCCGCCACGACCCGTCCCGGAGCCCGAGCGCCGAACGCGCCTGTCCGGTCTCGAGCCCATCGCGATCGGCTCCGACTCACTCTTCGTGAACGTGGGCGAGCGGACGAACGTCACGGGCTCCCGACGCTTCGCTCGGCTCATCCGCGAGGACGACTACGAGACCGCGATCGAGGTGGCGCTCGATCAGGTGCGCGGCGGAGCCCAGATCCTCGACGTCAACATGGACGAGGGGCTGCTCGACGCCGAGGCGGCGATGCAGCGCTTCCTCGCCCTCATCGCCTCCGAGCCCGAGATCGCCCGCATCCCCGTGATGGTCGACTCGTCCGACTGGAAGGTGATCGAGGCCGGCCTCAAGACGCAGCAGGGCAAGGGCGTGGTCAACTCGATCTCGATGAAGGACGGGGAGGACGCCTTCCGCGAGAGCGCCCGGCGCGTCCGCCGTTACGGCGCGGCGGCCGTGGTCATGGCGTTCGACGAAGAGGGTCAGGCGGATTCGCTCGAGCGCAGGGCGGAGATCTGCGGGCGCGCGTACCGAATCCTGGTCGACGAGGAGGGCTTCCCACCCGAAGACGTGATCTTCGACCCGAACGTCTTCGCCGTGGCGACCGGCATCGAGGAGCACGACCACTACGCCATCGACTTCATCGAGGCCGTACGGCGCATCAAGGAGTCGTGTCCCCACGCGCTCACCAGCGGAGGCATCAGCAACGTCTCGTTCTCCTTCCGCGGGAGCCCCGAGGTCCGCGAGGCGATGCATGCCGCGTTCCTCTATCACGCGATCGAAGCCGGCCTCGACATGGGGATCGTCAACGCCGGGGCCCTCCCGGTCTACGACGAGATCCCCGGCGACCTGCTCGAGCCGGTCGAGGACGTGCTCTTCGCGCGCCGTACGGACGCGACCGAACGCCTCACGGCGATCGCGGGCGAGCGCACCGGGACGACCGAGCGCCGTCTGAAAGAGGATCTCTCGTGGCGCGAGGAGCCTGTCCGCGAACGCCTCGTTCACGCGCTGGTGCACGGCATCGACGCGTACGTCGAAGAAGACACCGAAGAGGCGCGCGCGCAGATGCCGCGGGCGCTCGACGTCATCGAGGGTCCGCTCATGGACGGGATGAACGTCGTTGGTGACCGCTTCGGCAGCGGCCGGATGTTTCTGCCCCAGGTCGTGAAGAGCGCCCGGGTGATGAAGCGCGCCGTCGCGTATCTCGTCCCGTACCTGGAAGCCGAGCAGAGCGAGGCGACCTCGAAGGGGAAGGTGCTCCTCGCCACGGTGAAGGGCGACGTCCACGACATCGGGAAGAACATCGTCGGCGTCGTGCTCCAGTGTAACGGCTACGACGTGGTCGACCTCGGGGTGATGGTTCCGGCGGAGCGGATCCTCGAGGAGGCCCGCACGCACTCCGTGGACGTGGTCGGCCTCTCCGGCCTGATCACCCCGTCGCTCGACCAGATGGTCCACGTCGCGTCCGAGATGCAGCGCCTGGACTTCGAGCTTCCCCTCCTGATCGGGGGGGCCACCACCTCGAAGGCGCATACGGCCATCAAGATCGAGCCGTGCTACACCGGAGCCACGACCCACGTCCTCGACGCCTCCCGGGCCGTCGGCGTCGTCGGTGCGCTGCTGGACCGGGACCGCCGAGGTACGTTCGTGGAGGAGGTGCGCGCCGAGTACGCGGCCGAGCGCGATCGGCGGGCCGGGCGCCGGGCAAAGA
>JANQME010000209.1 GCA_028280205.1 Longimicrobiales bacterium | reverse complement strand
CCATCACGCCGAGGTTGCCTGAGCGGAACGCCTCGGAGAGCGCCAGCGGCACCTGGGCCTCGGCCTTCACGACCTCGGCCTTCATCTGCGCCACGAGCGCCTTCATCTCCTGCTCCTGCGCGACGGCCATCGCCCGCCGCTCCTCGGCGCGAGCCTGCGCCACCCGCTTGTCGGCCTCCGCCTGATCCGTCTGCAGCTCGGCGCCGATGTTCTTGCCGACGTCCACGTCCGCGATGTCGATCGAGAGGATCTCGAAGGCGGTCCCGGAGTCGAGCCCCTTCCCGAGTACCGTCTTCGAGATCGCGTCCGGGTTCTCGAGCACGGCCTTGTGCGAGTCCGCGGAGCCGATCGTCGAAACGATGCCCTCGCCGACGCGCGCGAGGATCGTGTCCTCGCCCGCGCCACCCACGAGCCGGTTGATGTTGGCGCGCACGGTGACGCGCGCCACGGCGATGAGCTGGATGCCGTCCTTCGCCATGGCGGCGACCTTCGGCGTATTGATCACCTTCGGGTTGACCGAGACCTGCACGGCCTCGAAGACGTCACGGCCGGCGAGGTCGATCGCGGCCGCCTGGTTGAAGGGCAGGTCGATGCTCGCCTTGTCCGCGGAGATGAGCGCGCCTACGACGCGGTCCACCCGCCCCCCGGCCAGGTAGTGGGCCTCCAGCGCGTCGATGTCGAGGTCGAGCCCGGCCTTCGTCGCGTTGATCAGCGGCCGGACGACCGCCGGCGGTGAGACCTTGCGGAGCCGCATGCCGACGAGCGTTCCGATCCCGACGCTGACGCCCGCCGAGAGCGCCTCGATCCAGAGACGGACCGGGATCGCCCACAGGACGACGGCGACGACGAAGATCGATCCCGCCAGGAAGAGCGCATTGATGACGGCCACACCGTCCATGGAGGTGCCTCGGGTTCAGTGGGGATGTGCGGGGAGGAGAAAAGACGACGGGCTCACGCCTCGGCGGGCCCGGCTTCCACGAGCTCGGACTCGGTGACCTGACGGACCACGTGGCGGTACCCCTCGGCGCTCACGACGCGGACGGGCGTGCCGACCGTGATCCACGACGACTCGGAGACGACGTCGACCCGTTCCTCGCCGATCAGCGCCGTGCCCGACGGGCGCAGGTCGGTGATCGCCCGGCCGGTCCGGCCGACCAGATCCGAGCGCGTCACGGCGGACTCGTAGCCGGTATCGCGGTCGGTCCGGGCGAGGAGGAAGACGCCGCTCTTCGCGAGGCGCGAGCTGCCCGGAAGGGTCCGGATCAGGGCCCACGCCGAGACGGCGATCAGGACGACCGTCGTGCTGAGCACGAGGCCGGCCCGCGTGAAGTCCGCCGAGACGGCCAGATCGCTGAGCATGCTCAGGTAGAGTCCGGCCATGATCCCGACGGCGCCGAGCAGCCCGAAGATGCCGAAGCCCGGGATCAGGAAGACCTCGATGCCGACGAGCGCGAGGCCGACGACGAAGACGATGATGTCCTCGAGCCCGGCCAGACCGATGATCATGTGGGAGCCGAAGAAGAGCGCGAGCGACAGCACGCCGGCGACGCCGGCCACGCCGAAGCTCGGCGTCTTGATCTCCGTGAGGAGCCCGAGGAAGCCCAGCGTGAGGAGGAAGGGCGAGACGACCGGGTTGGAGAAGAAGCGCACCACGCGCTCGGCCCAGTTCGCAGAGGCGGTGAGCACGGTGGCTCCGGCGTGGCCGAGCTCCTGCACGAGGGAGCCGAAGTCGTCGACCTCGTCGGCGTACCCGATCTCGACGGCTTCCTCCGTGGTGAGCGTGAGGAGCTTCCCGGCGTCGACGACCCCCTCGATCTCGATGTCCTCGTCGACCATGGCCGCGGCGACCTCGGGGTCCAGCCCGGAGGCTTCCGCGAGCGCCCGCATCTGGCTGCGCATCGCCGAGACGATCTTCTCGGGCGCCTTCTGACCCCCGCCGTCGACGGGCGTGGCCGCCCCGATCACGGAGCCGGGGCGCATGTAGATCCGGTCGGTCGACAGGGCGATCAGCGCCCCCGCCGAGTACGCCCGGCGGTTCACGAGGGTATAGACGGGGATGGTGGCGTCCGTGAGGGCGTCCGAGATGCGCTCGGCCGCGTCGACCCGCCCGCCCGGTGTGTCCATATCGAGCACGAGGGCGACGGCCCCCGCGGCGGTCGCTTCCGCCACGCTGCGCTCGATGAACGGGGCCAGGCCCAGCTCGACGACCCCGGTCACGGGCACGCGCCAGACGGGTCCCGCCTCCTGCCCCACGACGGCGGACGGGACCGCTCCGAGCAGGGCACCCAGGGCGGCGCAGATCAGGATTCGGCGTGTCATGACGGTCCTCCGGCGATGCGGCGGCTTCTTGCAAGGTACGTCCGCTTCTACCCCACACAACGAAGCTACGTGCGCCGGCCCGGGCGTCTTCGATCACCCCGCACGGGGGCCACCCACGGCGCGCCCGGGAGCCCGGCGCAGCCCACCCGATGCAGGAGGCGAGGAACCCACGACAGCCCGCCGGTTGCAGGGATCGGAAACCCACGACGGCCCGCCCGTCGCCGGTTGACCCCCGCACGCCGCTTCGGGACCTTTGAAGCTCTCTTCGAGCGTCGCACGGCGGCCGGCAGACGGGCCGGCCCACACGGCCCCGAGGCGCCGGCCGAGACGCACTTCCACTCCCGGGGGAAAGTCCCAGATGTCCGACTCGGTCTTGGTGCACTACGAGGTGAAGGGGAAGGTCGCGCTCCTCACCCTCGACGACCCGCCCGCGAACACGTACACGCACGAGATGATGCGCCAGCTCGACGAGGGCATCATCAAGGCCCGCTTCGACGAGAGCGTCGAGGTGATCGTGATCACCGGAGCCGGCGAGAAGTTCTTCTGCGCGGGCGCCAACATCGGGATGCTCTCCGAGGCGGATCCGGAGTGGAAGTACTGCTTCTGTCTGCACGCGAACGAGACGCTCAACCGCCTCGAGCACACCCCGAAGCTCGTGATCGCGGCACTCAACGGGCATACGGTCGGGGGCGGCCTCGAGATCGCGATGGCGGCCGACATCCGTATCGCACGCAGGGACGCCGGCAAGGTCGGGCTTCCCGAGGTCGCGCTCGGCGTTCTCCCCGGGACCGGCGGAACGCAGCGGCTCGTCCGGCTCGTCGGCAAGCCGGTGGCGATCCAGATGATGGCCGAGGGCACGACGTTCGGCTTCGACGAGGCGCACGCCCACGGCCTGGTCAACGAGATCTACGACCACGACGACCGCGACGCCTTCGTGGACGCCGTCCTCGAGTACGCGAACGGCTTCACGACGCCCAGCAAGGCCACCAAAGCGGTCGGACTGATCAAGCGGTCTGTGCAGACGGGCGCCGAGCTCCCCTTCGAGCTCGCCCTGGCGCTCGAGCGGGAGCTGCAGGCCCAGCTCTTCGCGAGCGACGACGCCAAGGAGGGCCTCAACGCCTACGTGGAGAAGCGCAAGGCCGAGTTCACCGGCTCCTGATGGCGGATCAGCCCCTGCGCGACCGGCTCTGGATCGGCAACGCCTGGTCGGACGCGGACGACGGCTCGACCTTCGCGACCGTGAACCCCGCGACGGGCGAGATCCTCGCGAACGTCGCAGCGGCCGACGACGCCGACGTCGGTCGGGCGGTCGGCGCGGCCCGCGCCGCGATGGACGATCCCGCGTGGCGCGACATGAGCCCGCACCGGCGGGCGGAGCTCCTCTGGAAGCTGGCTGACGCGATCGAAGCGGCGGCCGACGAGCTCGCGACGCTCGAGACGCGGGACAACGGCAAGCCGTTCTTCGAGTCCCGCAAGGTCGACCTGCCCAGCGTCGTCGAGAACTGGCGCTACTTCGCCGGGATGGCGGACAAGGTGCAGGGGGGCACGATCCCGGTCACCGGTCCGTTCCTGAACTACACCCTCCGCGAGCCGGTGGGCGTGGTCGGCGTGATCACGCCGTGGAACTTCCCGCTCTCGCTGGCCTCGTGGAAGGTCGCACCCGCCCTCGCGTGCGGAAACGCGGTCGTCCTCAAGCCCGCCGAGCAGACGCCCCTCACGGCGCTGCGCCTGGGCGAGCTGGCCGCGGAGGTCGGCTTCCCCGACGGCGTCCTCAACGTGGTGCCCGGCTTCGGCGAGACGGCCGGCGCGGCGCTCGTACGTCATCCGGACGTGGACGCGATCGCCTTCACCGGCTCGACCGAGGTCGGGAAGACCGTGATGCGCGACGCCGCCGAGACGCTCAAGAAGGTCTCGCTCGAGCTGGGCGGGAAGTCGCCGAACATCGTGCTGGCCGACGCGGACGTGAAGGCGGCCGTCCGGGGCGCCACGACCGGGATCTTCTACGGGAAGGGCGAGGTGTGCGCCGCGGGATCGCGCATCCTCGTGGAGCGCCCCGCCTACGACGACTTCGTGGAGGCGTTCGCCGAGCGGGCGGCGAAGATGACGGTCGGGGACCCGATGGAC
>JANQME010000347.1 GCA_028280205.1 Longimicrobiales bacterium | reverse complement strand
CGACGGCGTTCGAGCCACATGGCTTGGACACGCCACTGCGCTGGTGGAGATCGAGGGCGTTCGCATTCTCATCGACCCCGTCTGGTCCGAGCGCGCGTCGCCGTCACAGCTCGTGGGTCCGAAACGATTCCACGCCCCTCCTCTGCCCCTCGACGAGCTTCCCGAGCTCGACGCGGTGCTCGTCTCGCACGACCACTACGACCACCTGGACGCCGCGACCGTGCGCACCCTCGGATCGAGGGGCCATCGGTTCGTCGTGCCCACGGGTGTCGCCGCCCGTTTGCGCCGTTGGCGCGTCCCCGCGGAACGGATCACCGAGGTCGGCTGGTGGGACCGGGTCGAACTGCGCGGGGTCACGGTGACCGCCACTCCGGCGCGCCACTTCAGTGGACGCTCGATCGTCGGCCGAGACCGGAATCGAACCCGCTGGTGCGGCTTCGCGATCGTCGGGGCGAAGCGCGGCGTCTACTATGCCGGGGACACGGCGATGTTCGGCGGCTTCGAGGAGATCGGTCGTACGCTCGGCCCCTTCGACCTCACCCTCGTCGAGATCGGAGCGTACAACCGACTCTGGCCCGACGTGCACCTCGGGCCCGAGCAGGCCGTCGACGCCGTCGCCGCGGCAAGAGGGGGCCTCATGGTCCCCGTGCACTGGGGCACCTTCGACCTGGCCATGCATGGCTGGACCGAGCCGGCCGAGCGCGTCCGCATCGCGGCTGAGGTCGCGGGGGTGCCGCTCGCGCTTCCCAGGCCGGGCGCCTCGGTCGACCCCGACCGTCCGCCTCCGCTCGAACGCTGGTGGCCGGACCTGCCATGGGAATCCGCGGAGGTGCACCCGATCGTTTCTTCACCTGTCGCCGCGAGGCGGCGAAAGGGTCGGACACCTCATCGCTCCGACCGTCCCTACATCTCCTGCTCGTCCGCGGTGGGCCCGAAGATCCCCGGTACCGGCACGTCGTTGAGTCGGAGGTAGACCACCAGCTCGCCTCGGTGGTGCGACTGGTGCGACAGGACCCACCTGGAGAAGGCGAAGTGCCGCGAATCCGCGCTGTAGATCTGATCGGCCGCTCGCATCGTCCACGTCGTCTCGAGATCCGAGTCGGACATCGGCCCGAGGATCCCCTTCACCTGAGCGACGTTCTGATCGAGGACCTCCAGGGCGCCCCCCACGTCCTCCACGGTCGGCGGCTTCCAGTTCTGAGCTGCTTCCGAGGCGAAGTCGAGCTCGTCGGTCGTGAGGATCATCGCGCCCCAGCTGACGAGGTTGGCGATGTGCGTGGCCAGCTCGAGTGAGTTCCACGACTTCTCGTGGGGCTTCCACGTCAGCATCGAGTCCGTGACGCGCTCGATGACGCGACGGGAGGCGTCGTGCTCGGCGTCGAGCTGCGCCGTGAGGTGTGCGGACAGGGACATGGAGACCTCGGTGTCTAGGCTCTCGAGAGGCTAGCGATCGGACTCGTCCGGCGCCATCGGCCCGCGACCGTGCTCATCCGACCCACCACCGACTCTCGTAGGGGAGTCCAGCGGGACGGCGGCACGCGCTCACTACGCCACGGCACGGGCCCCGTCCTCGCAACTACGACTCGGGAACGAGGGCGGAAACGATGCCTGTACCACAAGAGCTCAAGCCGTTTTTCACGCAATTGGTCGACAAGAGCAAGAGACTGGAGATCAACTGGGAGGCGGGCGCGCGATCCGACGCCTTTCGCGTCCGATTCACGGACTTCTCCATCGCGGTGTCCCAGGAGGGTCGTGCCTCCTCCGTTCGTGTCCAGCTTCTCAACGAGGACGGCTACGTCACGGCGGACTTCACGGTCGACGATAAGGATGACGAGTGGATCATGGCGGTGGCCCTGACCAACTCTGCGGATCGGAAGGTGCGCAATGCGGGCCGCACCTTGAGGCGGGCTCTGGAAGAGCTGGGCAGGGACGGTCCGATCGGGTTGAAGGCGCCGGCAGCCTGAGGACGTGGCGGCGGTGGACCGCCTCACGCCACCGCCGCCCCCATCCGACCCTATCGAAGCGCCTGCCCCTACCGAGGCATCCGCCCCGGCCCGCCACCCCAGAAGCCGGCGCTCAACTGCAGGTATCCGAAGAGCTGATCCCCTGTGGAGCGTCCGAAGTCGATCAGCGGGTCCGCGGCTCCGACCCAGCTCCCGCCCGCGCGGATATCGAGCCCATCGAGGACCTCCCCCCAGATCTGCAGGTCGATCTCGTCCGCGATCTTCGAGCTGTCGTATCCGTCGGCGTCCACGAGGGTGAAGCGATGATAGTCCGCGCGGAGCTGCAGGTCGGGGCGCAGGCGCCACGTCGCGCGCAGATCCAGATCGACCAGGCCCCGCCCTCCGAGGTCGGCGCGCGGGTCGCGGAAGAGGTCGGCGAATCCGAGAAAGCGATGATTTCGACCGAAGAGGTCCGAGAAGCCTGCGGACTCACCCGGACCCGGGCTCGCGTCGCCGCCGTATCGGTCGATCCCGACTCCGATCGTCCCGCGCTCCCCGTCCCAAGGTACGGCAGCGTAGACCGCCAGGAGCGAGCCCGATACGACGTCCAGTCCCTCCACCGTGCCGAGTTGCGAGCCGGCGTCGACGCGGTAGCGGAGCGGGCCGGTCCGTCCGTTGAGCTGCGTGAAGAACGTCGTTCGAGCGGTTTCCGCCGTCGCGTTGTCCCGGTCGTGCACCCCGGAGATGTGGAGAACGTAGCCCGCGCCGAGCGGTAAGGAGCCCCAGCCTCCGAGGAGGTAGGAGTCGGAGGGGTTCGCTGTCTGGGTCGCCTCCGCGATCTGGAAGCCGAAGAGCTCGACGCGGACGCGCTCTCCGACGGGAAGCGCGGCGCGGACGCCGTCGAAGACCCGACTCACCGGAGACCAGATGGGAATCCCGACGATTCGTCCGAAGGCGACCTCGTACTCCTGACGCCCGGCCCGCAGCCAGACGGGCGACTCCCCGAAGGTCCCCAGCTCGAGGTAACCCTGGTGGAGATCGAGCTGCTCCGCGGTCCCGTCGAGCGTGCTCGTCTCTTCGCCCAGCCGGCGCGCGTCCTGGACCTGAGCGAACACCCGCACGAGCGGGCCGAACGTCGTCTCCGCCCCGATTCGGGTCTGGAGCCAGGTGAAGCTTGTCTGCGCGCCGGCGTCGATGTCCCGGCTCTCGAAGCGAGTCCAGAGGCTACCCTCCAGGGCGTACTCCTGCGCTTCCACGGGAAGCGTGGCCACGACGAAGATGGCGGTGATGAGCGCGAAGGACCGCATTCCCTACTCCTGTGCATGAGCGTGTCTGGCGGGGTCGATCTGGCCTCGATGCGAGCTCGCGACGAAGTCGGCGTCGCGGGGCGGGTGAGGAGGATCCCGCCCTACTTGCTCTTGTAGATCCGGAAGTGGCCCAGGCTGCGCCTGGCGCTCGGCCCGTCACATCCCTCGGTCTCCAGCGCGGCGACGAGCTCGGCCTCCGCAGCGCCCCGCAGCGTGGCGATCCGTCCCTCGACCTCGGCCGAATCGGGCGGTGGCTCGCCCGCCCCGAGCTCCCGCACGAGGCGGCGGCGCTCTCTGGCCGTGACGGCGTCGAAGCGGGCCCGTTCGTCGGGGGACGCTTCTCCGCAGCGCTCGATCGCCACCGCCGCTGCCACCAGTTGCGGGTAGATGTAGTCGGCCTTCGTTCGGTGGCGGGCTCTGGAGATGGCGAGGGCCTCGACCCCGAAGTAGGCAGCCAGAATCAGCACGAAGGGCAGATACCTGGCGCTCATGCGCGACTCCTGCCCGGCCGGGTTTTCCGTTCCATACCGAGCAAGGTGGCTGGGCCGCGCCTCGAGGGCGAGGGCAGAGCGCCGATGCTTGCTCTTGCCCGGGCTCTCGCTCGCGCGAAGATCGCCGACCTCCGATACTCGTCCGTCCCCAGCGTCCGCGGCGCGCCGGTCGGCGCGTGGACGGCACCTCACCCCCGCCGCTCGATGGCCGACCCGACCCCGCCGCGTCGCGGAGCGGAGCGCCCCTCCGTCACCGACCCCGCCACCGTCGCCCGCCACGCCGAATACTGGCGCCGGAACGTCCGGTATCTTGTCGTCCTGATCACCGTCTGGTTCGCTGTCTCGTACGGCTTCGGGATCGTCCTGGCCGACGCGCTCAACCGATTCCGGATCCCCGGCACGAGCTACCCGGTTGGCTTCTGGTTCGCACAACAGGGATCGATCTACGTCTTCGTGGTCCTGATCTTCGTCTACGTCCGCCTCATGAACCGGCTCGACCGGGAGTTCGAGGTCGACGAGCGGGGTGAGGCGTGAACGTCCAGGCGTGGACCTTCACGCTCGTCGCAGCGTCGTTCGCGCTCTACATCGCGATCGCGATCTGGTCGCGGGCGTCGTCCACGAAGGACTTCTACGTGGCCGGCACGGGTGTGTCGCCGCTCGCCAACGGGATGGCGACGGCGGCCGACTGGATGAGCGCGGCGTCGTTCATCTCGATGGCCGGGCTGATCTCGTTCATGGGCTACGACGGCTCGGTCTACCTCATGGGCTGGACGGGCGGGTACGTCCTGCTCGCGCTTCTCCTTGCGCCTTATCTGCGCAAGTACGGCGCCTTCACTGTCCCCGACTTCGTGGGCGACCGCTACTACTCGCAGCTCGCCCGGATCGTGGCGGTCGTCTGCGCGATCTTCATCTCATTCACGTACGTGGCGGGCCAGATGCGCGGCGTCGGCATCGTCTTCGGCCGCTTCCTCGAGGTCGATGTCAACGTCGGCGTGATGATCGGCATGGCGATCGTCTTCTTCTACGCCGTGCTCGGCGGCATGAAGGGGATCACGTACACGCAGGTCGCGCAGTACTGCGTCCTGATGTTCGCCTACCTCGTGCCGGCGATCTTCCTCTCGATCCTGATCACGGGGAACCCCGTTCCCCAGCTCGGCCTCGGCGGGGTGGAGCAGTCCAGCGGCACAGCGCTCCTGGAGCGGTTGGACGGGCTGCACCGGGAGCTGGGCTTCGCGCCCTACACGGAAGGCACGAAGTCGACGCTCGACGTCTTCTTCATCACCGCGGCGCTGATGATCGGGACGGCCGGGCTCCCGCACGTGATCATCCGCTTCTATACCGTCCCGCGCGTGCGCGACGCGCGGATCTCCGCGGGGTGGGCGCTCCTCTTCATCTCCTTCCTCTACACGACGGCGCCCGCCGTGGCCGTCTTCGCGCGCACGAACCTCATCGACTCGGTCCAGGACGTGCCGTACGAGCAGGTGCCGGAGT
>JANQME010000285.1 GCA_028280205.1 Longimicrobiales bacterium | reverse complement strand
GCGTCCATGTGATCGGTGCGGACGGGAAGTCGTGGGCGCCTCCCGACCAGTACGCACGCCTCCCGCAGCGGGCGCGCGTCGGCGCGTTCCACCAGCCGGGGACGTTCGAGGTCGAGGTCCCGGCAGGCGAGACGCGTGTCGTCGCCGTGAAGGGGTTCGAGCACCGTCCGGTGGACGAGACCGTCGTGGTTCCCGCCGGCGAGACGGTCGAGCGGACCGTGCGCCTCGAGACGCTCGTCGACATGGAGGCACGTGGATGGTACAACGGCTCGACGCACGTCCATGCCAATTACGCGGGGAACCTGCACAACTCGCTCGAGAACCTGATGTTCATGTCCGAGGCGGAGGACCAGGACATCGTGCTCGAGCAGATCGCGAACAAGGACAACCGCGTCCTCGACCACCAGTACTTCGTGCCCGGGGGCGGCGCACATCCGCTCTCGCGGGACGACCTCCTGCTCGTGGTCGGGCAGGAGTACCGGCCGCCCTTCTACGGGCACGTTTTCATGTTCGGGATGGAAGAGCACCTCATCTCGCCCTTCGTGACGGGCTACGAGGGCACGGGGATCGAGAGCCTCTATCCGTCGAACACCGACATGCTCAGGAAAGCGAGGCGGCAGGGGGCGTACACGGGGTACGTGCACTCCTTCTTCAACGGCGATCCGCTCGAAGCCGACCTGGGCGGGGCGAAGGGCTTCCTGGTGGACGCGGCGCTCGCGACCACGGACGCCCTCGAGTGGTCGACGTCGCAGACCGGCTGGCCACCGCTGTACGCCGCATGGAACAACGGGCTGAAGGTCGCGCTCGTGGGCGGTGAGGACTCGATCAGCGACCTGCACACCACCCCGCTCGTGGGCTCCGTGCGGACGTACGTGAAGATCCCCGACGACGAGCTGACGATGGAGGGGTGGCTCGAGGGCATGAGGGCTCAGCACGCCTTCTTCTCGAACGGCCCGCTCGTGGAGTTCGAGCTCGACGGCAGGATTCCCGGTGAGACCCTCGAGGTGGACCCCGGCGACGAGGTGGTCGCGACGCTGGAGGTGAACTCGATCACGCCGCTGGAGCGCGCCGAGGTCGTCTTCAACGGGGAGGTGATCGCCTCGATTCCCTTTTCCGGAGAGCGGACCTCACTCTCCCTGGAGCGCTCCTTTCGGCCCCCTGCGTCGGGGTGGTACCACGTGCGGGTCGCCGGGGCGCGCGGCGAGAGCTTTCCCATGGACATCGCGTGGGTCCAGGCCGCCACGAACCCGATCTGGGTACACGTCGACGGCGCTCCGCCACGCTCGGTCGAGGCCGCCGACTATGCGCTCGCCTGGATCGACCGGCTCCAGGAGATGGCCGAAGCGTGGCCGCACTGGCGTTCGCAGGCCGAGCAAGACCACGTGTACGCCCAGTTCGAGGAGGCGCGCGCGGTGTATCGTGGCTTCCGCGCAGACGCCAACGCGCGCTCGGGGCGCTAGGGAATCAGAACATCATCCCCACGAGCAGGTTCAGGCCTGCGAGGGCCACCGCGCCCCAGAACGCCGAGCCGAAGCCCTCGACCTCGAAGCCATCCACGAAGGCGGCCGCGATCATCAGCATGATCGCGTTGATCACGAGGAGGAAGAGCCCGAGCGTCAGGAAGGTGATCGGCAGGGTGAGCAGCGTGAGCAACCGGCCCACCGAAGCGTTCGCCAATCCGAACGCGATCGCGCCCAGGATCGCGGCCTTCCCGTCGCGGACCTCGACTCCGCTCACGAGCCGGCCGACCAGAAAGAGCAGGATCGCGTTCAGCAGAACCCGAATCAGGATGTCCATCACGGTCTCGTCCTCCCCCCATCGGTGAATCCGCACGGCCGTGACCGCCACGCGGCAGTATCGTCTACTCTACTTGGACGGGAAAAGTGGGGATTTCGTTTCCCCACAGCGCGGGGAGGGTCTTGCAGCGAGGGACCGGGGTCAGTCGCGGAGGTCCGGCTCACCGTCCTCCGGTTCGCCGACGTCGACGTCCTCGCTCTCGTCCGAGGCGTCAGCCGAGGAATCGGAGTCGGGCGCGAGATCCACGAGCAACTTCGCATCGGGGTCGTTCGAGCGGATCGCGGCCTCCAGGCACGCCGAGGCCAGCGCGTCCTCCTCCTCGATCGCGTCGGGCGCTCCATCGCGCAGCCAGACGCGGACCTCCTTCGCCCGCCCGCCGTAGTCCAGCCGATCGAGCGCGTCGGCGGCGGCCTCCAGGAACTCGTCGGAGTCCGAGGCGCGGGCCATGGCGTAGACCTGCGTCGCTGCCCGGGGCCGCTCGTCGGCGTCTCGCGCCGCGGCCACGTAGTCGCGCAGGTGCAGAAGCGCCATGGCCGGATGCCGGGACGCGAGATCGAGCCACGTGAGCGTGCAGAGCGTGCGCACGGCAGCCGGACGGACCCGGATGATCTTGTTCGCTACGCCGCGGGCCGCCTCCCGCTGCGCGTCCCCGAGGAAGGCGTCGATCGCCCGGCCGTAGTACTCGAACGCCCGATCGGACCGATCGTGCCGCAGCGCGAGGTCGCCCGCCCGGTTGAAGGCGGAGCCGACGTAGCCCGGACGGGCATTCTCGGCTTCCTCCTCGAGCCGGGCGAGCTCCTTCTCGAGATCGGGTGGGCCGCCCGACGGGGATCCGAAGAGTCGGGAGAGGAACGACATGGCTTCCCGCTCGGACCTACTCCACGACCTCGAAGAGCTCGATCTCGAAGACGAGCGTGGAATTCGGACCGATCACCGGTCCCGAACCGTTGGGTCCGTAGGCGATCTCCGACGGGATCACGATGCGGTAGTGGCTCCCGGGCCGCATGAGGAGAAGCGCCTCGGTGAAGCCGGGGATGAGTCGCCCGGCGTTGAAGACGACCGGGTCGCCGTCGTACGAGGAATCGAACTCGGTGCCGTCGATGAGCGTCCCGCGATAGTGCAGGCGCACGTCGTCGTCACGCGTCGGGGGCTCGCCCTCGCCTTCGCGGAGTACTTCGTACTGGAGACCGGACTCGGTGGTGACGACCCCGTCCCGTGCGGCGTTCTCCTCCTGATAGGCGGCTCCGGCTTCGGCGTTCTCCGTGCCGACCTGCGAGCGCTCCCGTGCGGCCGCGGCGGCCACGCGCTGACCGAAGTCCTGCAGCAGCGGTTGGAGATCCGATTCGGGCACGTCCAGGTCCGAGCCTTCGAGCGCGTCCCGGAACCCGCGCATGAACGCCGCCTGGTCGAGCAGCTCGCGGGAGTCCGCGAGCTGACGCCCCACGTTCACGCCCACACCGTAGCTCGCCTTCTGGTCGTCGGTGTCGAGCGCGGCGGAATCGAACGAGGCCGCGCCCCCTTCCGAGCAGGCCGTGAAGAGAAGCGCGGCGCTCGCGAGCGCCAGAGCCTTGCGAACCATCATCGTCGATCCCTGCGAGTGAGGTGCGGTCTGGACCGCCCGAAGCTAACGGGTGGCCGGGCATCGCCCAACGCCGCACCTTGTCGCTCCGCGGGCCTCGTCATCAGGCCGCCACACAACGTACGACCGCCTTTTCGGGGGATCCCCATGAAGTCGCCGCATCGCACGATCGTCTCCGCCCTCCTCTTCGCCGCGCTCCTGACGCCGACGCTTCACGGCCAGCAGGTGGCCTCGCCGGACGAGGTTCTCGAGGACAAGGGCTACGTGACCCCGCCGGGCGAGATCGCGGACATGGTGCTCGCACCGCGCTATCTCAACGCGACGCTCGACGAGGTCAGCCCGGACCGGAGCCGGTTCCTGCACGAGGTCGCGGACGGTCCGGTGACGCTGGTCCGTTTCTCGAAGCCGTTCGACGAGCTGGGCGGCGTCTTCATCGACCACGCGGCGAACCGCCACCGCAACCTTACCATCCGCTCCGGCGTGGGCATCCGGCTCATCTCCGCCGAGGACGGCTCGGCGACGGACGTCGAGGTTCCGGCCGGTGCACGCATCTCGAACGCCACGTGGTCCCCGGACGGGAGCCGCGTGGCGTTCTACGTGCACACCTCCGACGCGACCCGAATCGCGGTGGCCGAGGCGTCGAGTGGGCGGAGCCGAACGCTCTCCACGCGCCCGGTGCTCGCCACGATGGTGACCGGCTTCGAATGGACGGCCGACGGCCGGGAGATCGCCACGGTGCTCGTGCCCGAGGGACGCGCCGCGCGTCCGCAGACGCCCGCGATCCCCACCGGCCCGCAGGTGAAGCGCACCGAGGACGGCGAGAACATGCTGCGGACATACGCGAGCCTCATGGCCACACCCCACGACGAGGCACTCCTCGAATGGCACGCCACGGGGCAGCTCGCCGTGATCGACGTCGAGAGCGGCCGGGTCATGGAGATCGGCGACCCCGCGATGATCACCAGCTTCGATTTCGCTCCGACCGGCTCGCACGCCCGCGTGGAGGTGATGCGGAAGCCCTTCTCGTACGTCGTTCCGGTCCGCAGCTTCGGACACGTCGAGGAGGTGTGGGATCGGGCGGGTACGGCGCTCGTCGTGCTGGAAGAGACCCCGACGCAGACCGGTCTCGACGGCAACCTTCCCTCCGCCCCCGGCGTGGGTGGGAGCGAGGACGAGCCGGAACGCCGCGAGCTGGCGTGGAGAGAGGACGGCTCAGGGCTCACCTTCCTGCAGTCGGAGGCCGTCGAAGAGGACGACGCGGACGAGCCGCCACGTCCCGGCGAGGACCGCCCCGAGCCGACGGACCGTGTGATGCTTTGGGTCGCGCCCTTCGACGAAGCGAGCCTGAGCGTCGTCCACGAGAGCGAGGAGAAGGTCGACGCGCACCGCTTCTCGGAAGATCACGGGCTCCTCTTCCTGACGTATCGGCCGGAGGGCGGCGACCGCGGCGGTGCCGAGCCCTCGGGGTGGGTCCGGGAAGTCGCGATCGACCTGGCCGACCCGGCGACGCAGCACGTGCTCGCCGAGTACCGGGCCGACGACTTCTACGCCAGCCCGGGGATGCTGCTCGAGGCGCGCGGCTCCGTTCCGCGGCTCGGGCGCCGCTTCGGGAACGCCGACAGCCGGGCTCCGATCGTCGAGACGTCGGAGGACGGCCGCTACGCGTACTTCTACGGAGCGGAGTACGACGAGGACCCGATGCGCTCCAGCCCTAGGAACTACCTCGACCGGGTCGAGATCCGGACGGGCGATGTGGAGCGCATCTTCGAGGCGGACAACGACGGGCGCTCGGAGCGCATCGTCTCGGTCCTCGACGTCGAGCGACGCTCCTTCGTCGTGTCGAGCGAGACCCCGACCGAGGTGCCGCAGTCGTACCGGGTGGACGGTGACGATCGTCGGCGGCTGACCGACAACGTCGACCACACGCCGCAGATGACCGCCGCCCCCCGTCGCCGCTTCACCGTGGAACGGCCGGACGGCTTCCGCTTCCTGGTCAACGTCACCCTCCCGCCCGGTTATGAGGACGGGACACGCCTCCCGGCCATGTTCTGGTTCTACCCCCGCGAGTACACCGACCAGGAGAGCTACGACGAGCGGGGCCGGACGTACGACAAGAATGCCTTCCCGTCGTTCGGGACGCGCTCGATGGAGTACCTGGTGCAGCTCGGATACGCCGTCGTCGAGCCCGACGCGCCCATCGTCGGCAAGTCCGGACAGATGAACGACAACTACGAGCACGACCTGCGCAACAACCTGGCCGCCGTGATCGACGAGCTCGACCGGCGCGAGATCATCGACCGGCAGCGCCTCGGCATCGGAGGGCACTCGTACGGCTCGTTCTCGACCGCGAACGCGATGGTCCACACCCCGTTCTTCAAGGCCGGGATCGCCGGGGACGGCAACTTCAACCGCACGCTCACGCCGCTGATGTTCCAGAGCGAGCGCCGGATCTTCTGGGAGGCGAAGGACACGTACACGCGCATGTCGCCCTTCTTCTACGCCAACGAGATGACCGGCGCCCTGCTCATCTACCACGGTCTTCAGGACCAGAACGTCGGAACGGCACCGGACCACGCGCCGCGCATGTTCCACGCGCTCAACGGGCTGGGGAAGGAAGCGTCGATGTACCTCTACCCGTACGAGGACCACGGGCCCGCGTCGCGCGCGACGCTGCTCGACCTGTGGGGCCGCTGGACGGCGTGGCTGGATCTGCATCTGAAGGACGGGGAGGGCAGGCCGATCACGCTGCCGTAGATCGGACGCAACGATTTGCCCGATGGCCGCGTCCAATCTCCTGAAGTGAGATGCGGACCGGCCGCTGGAACCGCGAGGTCGCTCCGCTCGTACGCGTATCGTGGGGACCGTCGAAGAACACCAGACAGGGAGGCGAGGGATGAAGGAGCACGAACCGGGTCTGCAAGAGGACGCCAAGAACCTGTCGGTCGTGACCGGGTCGGCGCTCCTGGCGGCGCTGATCACCATCGGGCTCTTCGTGAACCGTGCCACCGCCGAACCGGAGCAGACGGTGGTCCGCGAAGTCCAGCCGGTCGTCGTGGAGGTGGTCGATATCCCGGCCCCCGAACCGCCGGCCCCGCCCGAACCCGTCGTCGTCCAGGTCGAGCCCGCGCGCGCTCCGCTCACCGGCATCAACCGGCTCTACGGGACGGTCACGACCGTCTACGACGCCGAGTTCACCGGCTACCTGCGCTGGGACCGCAACGAAGGGAGCTGGACCGACCTGCTCGACGCGACCAAACCCCGTCGGCACGGCGGGTCGAGCGTCTCCGGTATCCGTTTCGGACACGTCGACCGGATCGACGTCACCGGCCGCAGCTCGGCGACCTTCACGCTACGCAACGGCGAGCGGATGGAGCTTCGGGCGAACGCGAGCGATCTCGGCTCGGGGCTGCGTGCGCTCCTCGTTGAGGAGTCCGATGGCGGCGTGGTCGAGCTCGAGTGGCGCGACCTGGAGAGCGTGGACTTCGAGGCACCCGGATCGACCCCGCCGCTGGAGAGCCGGATGCACGGCACGCTGCGTACGCGGTCGGGTCTCGAGTTCACCGGCTACGTGACCTGGGACGTCGACGAGATCTACTCCGGCGACATCTTGGACGGGGACACCGACGGACGCCGCATGCGGATCCCGTTCGGGGACATCGCGTCGATCGAGCGCAACAGCGCCCGGTCCTCGCGGGTCACGCTGCACAACGGTGAGCAGTACGTGCTGGAAGGCACCAACGACGTCGACGGCTCCATCAGCGGGATCGAGATTTCCGACGCCACGCTCGGTGCCGTCAAGCTCGACTGGGACGAGTTCGACCGGGTCGAGTTCCACGGCACCGTGGACGAAGTCGGAACGGTGAACTTCGACGGCGGCAGCCGCATCGAGGGCACGGTGACCGACCGCTTCGGCGACCGTTACACCGGCACGATCGTCTGGGACGCCGACGAGGCGTACACCTGGGAGATGCTCAACGGCGAGATCGGTGACGTGGCCTTCCACATCGAGTTCGGGCAGATCGAGCGGATCGAGAAGAGCCGACGTGGCGCCAGGGTGACGCTCAAGGACGGACGGAGCTTCGAGCTCTCCGACTCCAACGACGTCGACCGCGGCAACCGCGGCCTCACGATCCGCACGGACGGTCGCCAGTACGAGGTCGACTGGAGCGACTTCGCCGAGGTGTCCTTCTCGCACTGAGTCGGCCCGGGTCGGTGCCGCGATCGGCCCCGCCCGAGTCACCTGGTACGACGCGAGCCCCGTCCGGTCCGTTCGGGCGGGGCTTCGCTGCGTACCTTGACCGCGGTCGCGCCGCCCCGAGCACGACGTTACGCTTGGAGCTTCCCTCCCCAGTTCGAGCTTCCACCCCCCCAGGAGGCTTGTTTGGCATCGAAGCTCCCCCGAGAGAACCGCGCGCTCCGCTTCTACAGCGAGGTTCTCGGCCTCGCGCGTCTGAACTACGGCATCTGGAACCCGGACGACGAGTTGACCTTCGAGAATCTGAAGCGGGCTCAGCTCCGCTACGAGGACCACATCATGGAGCACGTACCGGAAGATGCGGTCCGGGTCCTCGACGTCGGGTGCGGGACGGGGGTGATGTCGGCGCGCCTCCACGAGGCCGGCTTCGAGGTGGAGGGGCTGTCTCCGAGCCCCGCTCAGGAGCGCGCCTTCCGGGAGCGATCCCCGGCCCCCTTCTGGCTCAGCACCTTCCAGGACTTCGAGACCCCCGCGCCGTACGACTGCGTCATCATGAGCGAGTCGGCCCAGTACATCCCTCTTCCGCGCGTCTTCGCGAAGGTGGACGAGTGCCTCGCCGACGGCGGGCGGCTCATCGTGTGCGACTTCTTCAGCCGCTCCGAAGCCCGGGGCATCCACGGCAAGAGCGGCCACGACCTCGACGCCTTTCTGACGACGGCGTGCGTGCACGGGTTCCGGCCGATCGCCGAGCGGGACCTCACGGAGGCTGCAGCACCCACCATGGAGCTCGCGACCGAGTTCGCCCGGCGCGCTGAAATCGGGCTCGAGCTGGCCACCGAGCGGCTCAGAGAGCGGCGACCTCTGGGATACAAGCTCGGTTGCTGGCTGCTCAGGGAGCCGATCGCCAAGATCGAGCGCCAGCGCCCCCTCATCGACCCGGACGAGTTCAGGAAGAACAAGCGCTACATGTTCTTCATCTTCGAGCGAGGAGCCGCGGCGTGAGACGGATGGACCGGTCTCTCGGAGGTCGCCCTTCGTCGGTCACGGCCGGCGCCCTGTTCTGGGCGATGCTCGTCGTGTTTCCGGCCAGGGTCGTCGCGCAGACCGATGCGGTCGTCGAAAACGACCATGCCGCCGCGGAACGGATCGACGAGATCTTCGCGGCGTGGGACGACGACGCTTCTCCCGGGTGTGCGGTCGGGGTCGACCGCTTCGGCGAGCGCGTGCTCGAGCGCGCGTACGGGATGGCGGATCTCGAGCACGGGATCGCGAACACCCCGGCGACGATCTTCGAGGGCGGCTCGGTATCGAAGCAGTTCACCGCAGCCGCCGTGGTCCTGCTCGTGCTCGACGGCGTCCTGTCGCTGGACGACGACGTCCGTCTCTGGGTGCCCGAGCTGCCCGACTACGGCCGGACCATCACCCTGCACCATCTCATGACCCACACGAGCGGGCTCCGCGACTGGGGTTCGGTCGCGTCGATCTCCGGATGGGGCCGTGAGGAGAGGAGCCACCGGCACGACGACGTCCTGGACGTCCTGAGCCGCCAGTCGGCGCTCAACTTCGAGCCCGGGCACGAGTACTCGTACAGCAACAGCGGATACAACCTACTCGCCGTGGTGGTGAGCCGGGCGAGCGGGATGCCCTTCGCCACCTTCTCGAAGGAGCGGATCTTCGAACCGCTGGGCATGAAGGACACACAGTGGCGCGACGACTACCGTCGGATCGTCCCGGGCCGCAGCACGGCATACGAGCGGATCGCCGGCGGGTGGGAGATCAACCGCCCCATCGAATACGTGCACGGCAACGGGGGCATCCTCACCACCGTTCGCGATCTCGGCGTGTGGAACGCCGCGCTCACCGACGGGCGGCTCGCCGGAGAGCGCTTCCTGGAGCTCATGCATCGTCGCGGAGCCCTGAACGACGGCTCGGAGATCGTCTACGCGGGCGGCCTGCGGCACGGCGAGCTCGGCGGGGTGCGCTCCGTGACCCACACGGGCTCGACCGCCGGGTACCGGGCCTTCCTCGGCCGCTACCCCGAGCAGGGCCTCTCCGTCGCGATGCTCTGCAACGCATCGAACGTGCCGACCGGCGGGACCGGAAATCGTATCGCCGCCGCCTATCTGGGCTCGGCTCTGCGGCGGGCGGATCCGCCGAGCTTCGCGGCGCTCTCCGAGAGCTACGACCTGACCCCCTACGCGGGGCTCTACCGCGAGTCGGTGACCGGGGAGCCGCCCCGGCTCGCGCTGCGGGAAGGCGTCCTCCTCGCCGACGATACACCTCTCCTGCCGCTCTCGGAGACGGAGTTCGAGGTCGGCACGAGCGGGGAACGCTACCTGTTCGACCGGGTGGGCGACTCCGTCGCGGGCTTCCGGGTGGAGCGGTGGCAGTCCACGGAGCTCCGATACGAGCGGGTCGAGTCCTGGTCTCCGAGCGCAGAAGCGCTCGCCGCCCTCGAGGGGAAGTACCACAGCGACGACGCCGAGACGACCTTCGTGGTGCGCGCCCGGGACGGGGCGCTGGAGCTCTGGCAGCGGCCCGACGACACGCGCGTCGTCGAGCCGGTCTACCCGGATGCCTTCGAAGGACGGGGGATCATCGTTCGCTTCCGCCGGGACGGGACCGGACGGGCGACGGAGCTCTCTCTCTCGCTCGGCCGTGTGTACGACATGCGGTTCACGCGGGTCGCTTCGTCCCCCTGAGGATCCCGCGGACGTGAAACGGGGCTCCGAGAGGTGCGACGAGCCGACCCTGGATCCTCCTCCGGTGTATTGCACCACTCGATTCGGGCCGTAGAGTTCAGGCCCGACTCTGTAACAGAACCGAGAAGCACCGTGACCGTTCTAACCCCGTCCGCCGGACCGGCCGAGCGCCTGAAGGGCATCGTGCCGGAGGCGGAGATCGCCGCGATCGGCCCGCTCATCGAGGAGATCAAGGCACTCAAGGAAGACCGCAACGCGGTCGTCCTCGCGCACAACTACATGACGCCGGACATCTTCCACGGCGTGGCGGACCTCCGCGGAGACTCGCTCGCCCTGGCCCGCATGGCCACCGAGACCGAGGCGGACGTCATCGTCATGGCCGGCGTGCACTTCATGGCCGAGACCGCCAAGATCGCCAACGAGGGCAAGACGGTCCTCATCCCCGATCTCCGGGCGGGCTGCTCGCTCGCCGAGTCGATCACGGCGGCCGACATCCGGCTTCTGCGCGAGCGCTACCCGGACACACCGGTCGTCACGTACGTGAACACCTCCGCCGAGGTGAAGGCCGAGTCCGACATCTGCTGCACGTCCGGCAACGCCGTGCAGGTCGTCGAATCGCTCGGGGTCGATCGCGTCCTCTTCCTCCCCGACCAGTACCTGGGGCGGTGGGTTGCGACGCAGACGGACGTCGAGATCATCCTGTGGAACGGATCGTGCGAGGTTCACGAGCGCTTCACCGGCGACGAGCTGCGGGCCTACCGGTCGGCGAATCCGGGCATCCGGATCATCGCGCACCCCGAGTGCCCGCCCGACGTGCTCGAGGAGGCGGACTTCGTGGGATCGACGTCCGGGATGATCGGATGGGTCAAGGACGCCCGGCCCCGTCAGGTCGTCATGGTCACCGAGTGCTCGATGAGCGACAACGTGGCCGCCGAGGTGCCGGAGACCGACTTCGTACGGCCGTGCAATCTCTGCCCGCACATGAAGCGCATCACCCTGGAGGGGATCCGGGACGCATTGCGCGACCTGAAGCACGAGGTGACGGTGGAACCCGAGGTCGCCGCCCGGGCCCGCGTCGCGGTCGAGCGCATGCTCGCCGTCCCGGTCTGAACGACCCGACGGTCGCCTCCGGCGGGTCCGTGCGGCACGACACCCTCGATCTCGACGACCTGCTCGCGGCCGCGCTCGAGGAGGACCTGGGCTCCGCGGGCGACGTGACCTCCGCCGCCACGATCACGGAGGACGCGGTCGCGACCGCGCACCTGGTGGCGCGTGCGCCGGGGTGCATCGCCGGTCTCGGGGTCGCGCTGCGCGTCTTCGAGCTCCTCGACGAAGGGATCGCGGTCGGGGCGCTCGTGGCCGACGGGGACGTCGTGCCGGCCGGAACACACCTCGCCGCCGTCACCGGCCCGGCGCGGTCCATGCTCGCGGCCGAGCGGGTCGCGCTGAACCTCCTCGGCCAGCTCTCCGGCGTCGCGACGCTCACGCGCGCCTTCGTCGAACGGGTCGAGGGCACCGGGGCACGGATCGTCGACACGCGAAAGACCGTCCCTCTCCTCCGGGCGCTCCAGAAGCGGGCGGTCGTCGCCGGCGGGGGCGCGAACCACCGCATGGGCCTCTACGACCGTGTCCTCATCAAGGACAACCACATCGAGGCCGTGGGCTCGCCGGCCGAAGCCGTCCGGCGCGCAAGAGAGCACGTCGGCGACTCGATGGTCGTGGAGGTCGAGATCGAGCGGGTCGAGGAGCTCCAGCCGGTCATCGAGGCCGGAGCGGACGTGGTGCTGCTCGACAACATGCCCCCCTCCGAGATGCGGCAGGCGGTGGAGATCGCAGCCGGCCGGGTGCAGCTCGAGGCGTCGGGCGGGATCACGCAGGGAACCGTCCGCGAGGTCGCCGAGTCCGGCGTGGACCTGATCTCCATCGGTGCGCTCACACACTCGGCACCCGCCCTGGACGTGGCACTCGACTTCGAGAGTTGAGCCCGAGGCGCCCATTGGCGGGTCCACCCGACCACGCCGGCAAGAGCCGGCGTCGACTTGCGCTAGGGTGCGCTGCAAGGGCAGAGGGCCCACCCCCAGGCACGGACCCCTCGGGGCGC
>JANQME010000247.1 GCA_028280205.1 Longimicrobiales bacterium | reverse complement strand
GCTCGAGGGGCGCCCGCAGCCCGACGTCGGGCCGTTCCGCTTCGGGCAGGTGCTGCGCGCCGGGGACGGCGACCGCCACGTGATCCTCATGCCCTGCCTCGCATGCGACGCGTCGGCGTGGTCGGACTTCATGGAGCGCAACCGTGCACGGTACCGCATGTGGGCGCTCACCTGGCCGGGCATGGGCGACTCGGCGCTGCCCCGCGTTGTGGAGGACGTCGACGGCACGCCGTACTTCGACCACCTCGTGCGGGCGCTCGAGCTCCTGATCCGGAGGGAGAACATGGAGCGCCCCGTAATCGTCGGGCACTCGGCGGCCGCCGTCCTCGCGGTGCGTTTCGCCAAAGAGCACCCGGAGCTGCTTTCGGGCGTGGTGAACGTCGATGCCATCGTGGCGAATGGAGAGACGCACGGCTTCTCGGCCGACGAGCGTCGGGCGTGGGCGGACGAGGAGATGCGGGGGGTGTTGGACCGCTACGACGACGACGAGGCGTGGGCCGCGCTCAACGCCGCTCCCTCGTCGATGCACCCCGAGCGCGGCGCGTTCTACGCCCGCATGTGGGCCCGGCCTCCGCGCGACCACGTCTTCGCCTACTGGCGGGAGTGGCTAAGGACCGACGTCGGCGTCCTGCTGCCCGACCTCGAAGTCCCGTTCCTGGCCATCCACGCGCTCCGCGCAGACCCCGAAAGGGCGGCGGAGACCGTGGAGGATCTCCGGTGGCGCTACGGACTCGCACCCCTGCCGGCGGGAGCTCGCGTGACGTTCATCGAGGACAGTGGGCACACGATCTGGGAGTACCGCCCCGACGCCTTCGATCGAGCGCTCGCCGACTTCGTGCTCGGTTCGGCGGAGTCGACGGTCGGCGGCGTGCAGCCACCGGGCTGACGGTGGCTCAGCAAGCGCCGCGGTCCCCTCGAGCATCGACCCGCCGGGCCGCGCGGACGCCTCACTCCTCCCTGAGCGCGAGCAGCGGATCGAGGCGGCTCGCCCGCCGGGCGGGCACGACGCTCGCCACGAGCGCAACCGTGCACAGGCCGACCGAGACGACGACCAGAGTCACCGGGTCGGTGGGCTCCACGCCGTAGAGAAAGCTCTCGATGAGCCGCGTCAGCGCGAGCGAGGTGACGAGCCCGAGCGCGACCCCGCTCAGCGTGAGTCCGATCGCCTTGCGCAGCACCAGGCCGCGCACGTCTCCGCCCGACGCCCCCAGTGCCATGCGCAGGCCCAGCTCGGCGGTGCGCTCGGAGACCGTGTACGTCACGACGCCGTAGATCCCGATCCCGGCCAGGACGGCGGCGAGCGCCGCGAAGAGCGTGAGCAGGATCGAGTGGAAGCGCGACTGCTGGACCGAATCGGCCAGGCGCTCCTCGAGGGTCTCGATCCCGACGAGCGGGAGGTTCGGGTCGAGCGACCAGATCGTCTCCTGCAGCACGGGGACGAAGGCGTTCGGGTCGCTTCCCGTGCGCAGGACGATCGTCTGCTGGTTGCCGAACGGCTGCTGCGCATAGGGAAAGTACGTCGTGGGTCCGGCCTGATTCTGCAATCCTGAGTTCGCCACGTCACCCACCACGCCGACGATCTCGCGCGGCTCGTCGAGGAGCGTGCGGATCCGCTGCCCGATGGGGTCGCTGTCGGGGAGGTGCTGCTCCACGAACGCCTCGTCGACGACGATCACCAGCGGGCTCGCGTAGGTGTCGTCCTCGGTGAAGCCGCGGCCGCGCAGCAGCGGTATGCCCATCGCCTCGAAGTAGTTCGCGCTCACAGCCCGCGAGCGGGCGACGGGGAGGTCCATCGTCCACGCCTCGTGGACGCCTTCGACGCGGACGTGGTACTGCCCACCGCTCGCCGGCGGGACAGTCGTCGACAGCGCGGCGGCCTCCACGCCGGGTAGCGCGCGGGCCTCGTCGAGCAGTCGATCATAGAAGAGGATCTGCTCCTCGGGCTCCGGATACGCCGCGGGCGGGAGCGCCACCTGGGCGAGCAGTGCGTTCTCGGTGTCCATCCCGACGTCGACGTCGAGGAGCCGCTGGACGCTCTGCACCATCAGACCAGCTCCCGTGACGAGCACGAGCGCGAGGGCGATCTCGGCGACGACGAGCACCGAGCGGAGTCGTCGACCGGCGCCGCTCGTCCGGCTGCGACCGTCCTTCAGCGCGGCCTGCACGTCGGTGTTCCAGATCGCGACGACCGGCGCCAGCCCGAAGGCGACCCCGGTGACGAGCGCACCTGCCGCGGTCGCGGCGAGCACCCAGCCGTCGATCGTGATCTCGCCTCCTCCGGGCCGCGTGATCGACGCCGTGGCGAGGATGCCCTCCAGCCCGACCTGCGCGATGCCGATACCGAGCAGCCCGCCCACGCCCGCGAGGAGGACGCTCTCCGTGAGGAGTTGGCGCACGATCCGCGCCTTGCCCGCACCGAGCGCGGTCCGGACGCTCAGCTCGCGCGCACGCCCGGACGCGCGCACGAGAAGGAGGTTGGCGACGTTGGCGCACGCGATGAGCAGCACGAAGCCCACGGCGCCCAGCAGAACCAGGAGCACGTCACGCACGTTCGTCGTCATCTCTCCGTGGAGCGGCTGCACGGTGATCCCGTAGTCGCCGTTGGACTCGGGGAATTCCTGCGCCAGGCGCGACGCGATCGTGGCCATCTCCGCCTGGGCCGCGTTCACAGTGGCCCCCGGCGCGAGACGCCCGACCGTCAGGAGGAAGTGCCAGTTCCGGTCCTGGAACTGGGCCTCGGAGAAGACGATCGGCACCCACATCTCGGCCGAGCTGGGGAAGTGGAAGCCGCGCGGCATGACCGCCACGACCTCGGCCGGTGCCCCGTCCACGTCGATCGTCCGACCCACGAGCGACGGATCCGCTCCGTAGCGCCGCATCCACAGGTCGTGGGAGAGCACGACTTTCGCGTCCCGACCGGCCACGTTCGACGCCCGGTCGAAGGGCACGCCGTGCAGCGGCGCGACGCCGAAGACGTCGAAGAAGTCGCCGGTGACGCGGAAGCCCTGTACGCGTTCGGGGGCGGCGTCGCCGGTGAGCGAGAAGCTCGCGCCCGAACCTGCGGCGACGGACTCCATCGTGGTCGTCTCCTCGCGCCAGACCAGGAAGTCCTGGGCCGATCCCGGGACGCGCTCCCAACCGCGCACGCGGTCCTGCTCCCACACCATCACGAGCTCGCCAGGCTCGGGGTAGGGCAGCGGCCGGAGCAGCACCGAATTCACCACGGTGAAGATCGCGGTGTTGGCTCCGATCCCCAGGCCGATCGTGGCGAGGGTGAGGAGCGTGAAGCCGGGGCGGCGCAGGAGCGATCGCACGGCGAAGCGGATGTCTTTGGCGATCGAATCCAATGTGAGCTCCCGGGCGCGCAGGTACGCCGCGTCGACGAGTGAGAGGAGGCTGCGGTTGAGGAGGGAGAGGCGCCCGAGGAGGCCGGGCGGACGGCGCGGCGGCTCCGGCCGGAAGCGGTCGGCCAGCTCCGCCTCCCATTCCCGGGCGAGCTCGGAGCGCCACCCGTCGGGCGCGATCGTCGCGGCGAGCCGGACGATCGTCCGGGCGGCGCGCTCCGCGAATCCGATCCGGCTCATGCCCGCCGTGGGTCCGGGGCGTCCGGGCCGAAGGTGTGGGCGATCCCCGGGAAGCGCTCGAGCGCGGCGTCGTACGCGGCCGCGCCCTCGGCGGTCAGTCGGTAGTACTTCCGGGGCGGGCGGTGAGCCGCGGTCGCGGCGGCCTTGTCCTCCCAGCGCGCCTCGAGGTAGCCGGCCGTCGTGAGGCGCCGCAGGGCGGGATAGACGGTCCCGTCGGGGATCCCGGTCGCGTCCATGATGTCGAAGCCGTAGCGGTGCCCGGCCGCGATGGCGTGGAGCACCACGCCGGTCAGGTACGTCATGCGGATCGAGCCCGTCACCCCCACCCCTCCCTTCCATCGTGTCCCGGGTGGCACCCGAACGCGGGTGCTACCACGTCTTCTATATAGGGGGTCGAGGCCGGGGCGTCCAGTGGGGCCGGGGCACGGAGCGTCCAGTCGGTCGGGGACGGGGCCGCCCCGCTTGACCCGGCCGGCCCGCTCGTTCAACATTCTCGTATCATTTGATTTTGTTTATTTGTTTGGCGGCGTCTCGACGGCGGCCGGAAGGGGAGGGGCGGATGGGGAAGGGCACGAATCTGGGCGAGTTCGAAGAGATCGTCCTTCTCGCCGTCGGGCGGCTGCGAGGCGGCGGATACGGAGCGTCGATCCACGAGGAGATCCTCTCCGCGACCGCCCGGGACGTCTCGATCGCCTCCGTGTACGTGACGCTCTCCCGCCTGGCGGAGAAGGGATACGTCGAGACCGGTGTCGAGCTCGCGGGCCCCGAGCGCGGTGGGCGGCCTCGCAAGGTGTTCGCCCTCACCGACGCCGGAATCGCCGAGCTCCGGCGCACCCGTCTCGAGCGGGCTCGCCTCTGGGACGGGCTCGCGTTCGACCCCCTCAAGGTGGACGAGAGATGAGCGCCCCACCGCGTCTGGCCCGGAGACTCCTGGAGCGCCGGCTCCACGGTCCGACCCGCGACTATTTGCTCGGAGACCTGGAGGAACGCTTCCACGCGATGCGTCGTCGGTCGGCGCTGCGGGCGCACCTCTGGTACTGGCGCCAGGCGATGGTGGCGCTCGTCCTGCCCGTGCCCGGCCCCGCCGATGTCGCGCCCTCGGGTGCCGTGCGGACGCTGGGCGCCGACGTCCGGCGGGCGGCCCGGGCCCTCGCGCGTCGCCCCGCCCACCTCGTCTCGACGGTCGTGCCGCTCGCCATCGGGATCGGCGCGGTGTCGACCGCCTTCTCGATCGTGTGGGGCACGGTGCTGGCGGGCCTTCCCTTCGACGAGGCCGATCGGCTCGTCCACTTCGAGCGGGCGCGGCTCGCCGCCGGGGAGACGTGGCTCGCCGTCACCCCGCACGACTACCTCGCGTGGCGCGAAGCGCAGCAGGCCTTCGTGGACCTCGGCGCCTACGTCGAGCGCGAGATCGCCTTCGCCGTCGAGGGCGCGCCGCCGGACCGCCACACGGGGGTCGCCATCTCGGCCAACTCCTTCGACCTGCTGAGGGTGGAGGCGGCGCTCGGACGGAGCTTCACCGAGGCCGAGACCGTGCCGGGCGCCCCGCCCGTGATCCTGCTCAGCCATCGTCTCTGGCGGGGGCGCTTCGGAGCGGATCCGTCGATCGTCGGGCGCGACGTGGTCGCCGACGGCCGGCCGCACACCGTCGTGGGGGTGATGCCCGAGGGCTTCGGCTTCCCGATCGCCGAGGCCTTCTGGCTTCCCCTCCGTCTGGATCTCTCGACCCTCGAGCGCGGCAGGGGGCGGCTCGACGTCTTCGGGCGCCTCCGCAACGGCGCGACCCTGGAGGCGGCGCGCGCGGAGTTCGACGGGATTACCGAGGGGCTCGCCGCCGCCTGGCCGGACACGAACGCGGGGATCTCGGCCTTGCTGCGGAGCTTCGCCGACGAGTACGTCGGGGACGACTTCATCCGCACGGTCTTCCGCATCCTGCTCGGCGCCACGCTGGTGCTCGTCGTCTGCTGCGCGAACGTGGCCAACCTCCTGCTCATCCGCGGCTTCCACCGTCGACGCGACCTCGCGGTGAGGCGTGCGCTCGGCGCGACGCGCGGCTCGATCGTCCGCCAGCTCGTCGCCGAGTCGCTCCTCGTCTCCGCCGCCGCGGCGCTGCTCGGCGTGGCCCTCGCCTTCCTGGGCGTCGAGTGGTTCAACCGGGTCGGCACGGGGGTAGGCGTCTTCGACCTCCCGCACGGCTCCGACTCGCTCTTCTGGTGGGACGTCGGCCTCAGCCCCGAGACGCTCGCCGTCACGGTCGGAGTCACGGCGGCGACCGCGCTCCTCGCGGGACTCGCGCCGTCCCTCACCGTCGCGAAGGCGAGCAGCCTGACCCGGCGGGGGTCGGGTGGGGAGGGGAAGGGGCGGATGCAGCGCGGGATCCTGGTGGGCCAGCTCGCGCTCACCGCCGGTCTCCTGGTCGCCGCGGTCTCCGTGGCCCGAAGCGCGCTCAACGTCGCCGGCACCACCGAGCGGCTCGTCGACGAGGACGTGACGGTGCTCCGGCTCAGCCTCCCCTCCGCGACGGGTCGCGCGGGTGCGTACGCCTCGCTCGACGGTCAGCGGCGCCTGCTCGAGGAGCTCGCTCGGCGGCTCGCCTCCGACCCGGCGGTACGTGCCGCGACCGTCGCCACGAGCGTGCCCCTCGACGCGCCGTGGCCCGTTCCCTTCCACCTCGAGGACCAGCCCGTCGGGCCCGCCGACGCCCGGGAAGTCGGCGTCGTCACGGTCGACGCCGGGTACTTCGACGTCTTCGACGTCGAGCCGCTCGAAGGGCGCCGCTTCGACGACTCCGACCGGGCGGGCTCGGCTCCGGTCGCGCTGGTGAACCGGAGCTTCGCCGAGCGCTGGCTGCCCGGGCGGAGTCCGGTCGGGACGCGACTGCGGCTGGGTGACGCGGACGCGGCGGATACGGACGCCGCCGCCGAGCCGTGGGTCGAGGTCGTCGGCGTCCTGCCCGACCTCTGGGAGCGCCCCGGCGATCCGGGGGGCGAGGCCGGGGTCTACCTGCCGCTGAGCCAGGTCGGCGTCGGCCAGGCGTCCCTGCGGGTGGGTCGGTGGGGTCTGGCGTACCCGACGCTCGCGGTCCGCGCGGCTCGACGCGACGCGGTCGACGCCGCGCTCCTGGGCCGTCACGTCTACGCGCTCGACCGCACCCTCCCGCTCCGGAGCGTCGAGACGATGACGTCGCTGGCGGAGCGGCGGCTGGGACGGTACCACGTCTGGGGACGCTTCTGGATGGCCTTCGCCGCGACGGCGCTCCTCCTCGCCGGACTCGGCATCTACGGGGTCTTCTCCTTCCGCGTCACCCGTCGCACCTCGGAGATCGGGGTGCGGCGCGCCCTGGGTGCGTCCGAGGGATCGGTCCAGCGCGCGGTGCTGCGCGGAGCCCTCGCCGACGTCGTGGTCGGCGCCCTCGCGGGGCTGTGGCTCGGGGCCGTTCTCACCGGTGGGCTCGAGCAGCTGCTGTACGACGTCGACGCGAGGGATCCGCGCGTCTACGGGGCCGCCGGGGCCATCGTCGTCGCGGTCGGGCTCTTTGCGAGTTGGTGGCCGGCCCGGCGCGCGGCCCGCATCGACCCGAGGGACGCGATCCGGGCCGAGTAGCAGGGGGCCCGCCGGGGGTGACCGTCCCGGCGGGCCTCGCGGGCCTCGGCATCACGGCTCGGCGCGCAGCGTCACGGCGGGATCGACCGCCAGCGCCCGGAGGGTGGGCCATGTCGCCGCGAGCAGCCCGGCCACCAGCACCAGGAGGGGACCCGCGACGAAGCTGAGGACGTCCCCGTGGCTCACGCCGAAGAGGAGCGACTCGATCGTCCGGGCGAGGCCGCCGGCGACCAGGAGCCCCACGACCATGCCCGCGAGCATCGGCCGGGCCGCGCTCGCGAGCACACCGCCGGCGACCTTCGGCGCCCGAGCGCCCAGCGCCAGGCGGACGGCGATCTCGTGCGTGCGCGTCGACACCACGCGGCTCACCAGACCGTACGTGCCGAGCGCGCACAGGGCGAGTCCGATCGTCCCGAAGGCGGCGAGCAGGAACATGTTGAAGCGCGGGCGAGCGAGGAGGTCATCGAGGATGTCGCCCAGCGGGCGGGCTTCCTGCACGCCCACCGTCGGATCGACGCGCGACACGATCTCGCGCACCGCCGCGAGGAGGGCCGCGTCGTCGCCGGACGCGCGCACCAGGAGCGTCGAGGCCGAGGTCGGGAAGTGGCTGAGTGGAACGTAGAGCGCCGGGCCCGCAGGCTGTCGCGGCCCCAGGAAGCGCACGTCGGCCACCACCCCGACGATGGTGAACCGACCGTCGCTTCCCCAGATGCGCTGCGCCGTGGGCACCTCGATCACCCGGCCGAGGGGTGATCCCTCCGGGAAGAAGGTCCGGGCGAACGTCTCGTTGACCACGGCGGGCCCGATCTCTTCCGCCATGTCGACCTCGTCGGGTGCCCGGCCCACGACGACGTCGATGCCGACGGTCTCGAAGTATCCGGGCCCGAAGGGTCGGAGGCTTGCGGACGTCGGCGGGTCCGTATCCGACCGGGCCTGCCCGACGATCCGAAAGCCGTCGCCCCAGTTGCGCTGGAGCGGGTGGTCGTACGCGACGGCGGCGGCTTCGACTCCGGGAAGCGCCCGCACCTCGCGCGTGATCTCCTGCAGCGCCTCGCCCCGGGTCGGGATCGACATGACCCACGCGTCGTGCGCGTCGAAGCCGGCGTCGACCGACCGGAGCTCGGCGTAGCTGCGCGTGAGCAGCGCGGCGCCCACGAGCACGACCACGGAGAGGGCGGCCTGAAATGCGACCACGGTCGCCTGCAGGCGGCGTTCCCGGGTCCCGACTCCGTCACGGCTCCGCGAACGCTCGCTTCCGCCGACGCCCCTCCCGATCCGCGCCGCCGGGAGCGCGCCGAAGACGACGGCCACCGCGAATCCGGTCGCCAGCGTCAGCGCCAGCGGCGCGCCCCCGATCGTCACCGTGTCCAGACGGGGGATCTGGTAGGGGACCAGGGAGTGGATCGCGCGGAGCGCGAGGTGCGCGATCACGATCGCCAGTGTGGCCGAGACGATCGCCACCAGCGTGCTCTCCAGTGCGACCTGACGGACGAGGCGAGCGCGCGGAGCGCCCAGCGCGGTGCGCACGGCCAGCTCCGGGCGCCGGTCCTCGGCGCGCAGTGCGAAGAGGGCCGCCACGTTCACCACCGCGATGAGGAGCACCAGGCCCACGTTCGCCAGCAGGGTGACGAGTGCGAGGCGTACGTCGCCGACCACCTCCTCGGTGAAGGAGGTCATGAGGAAGCGCTCGTTCCGGTTCAGCGGCTCGATTGCCTGGAGCTCGGCCGTGAGCGCTGCCAGTCGCGCATGGGCGTCGTCCGGCTCCACGCCCGGAGCCAGGCGTCCGATCGCCCCGAGCACGTGCGAGCGCCGGTTGGCCCATCCCTGCGGACCGTAGCGGAGGAGGACGAAGAAGTCCTGGTTCGCCGACGTGAACGGCAGCTCCGCGGAGACCGTCGCCTCGGTCGGGTAGACGCCCGGCGGGGCGATCCCCAGCACCTCGAAGCTCGCCCCGTCGAGGGTCACCGAGCGCCCGATGATGTCGGGGTCGGCACCCAGCATCTGCTGCCAGACGTGGTGGCTCAGGATCACGACGGGTCGACCCGCGTCGGCGTCGTCGGCGCGAAAGGTGCGCCCGCGGAGGGGAGCGACCCCCAGGGTGCGGAAGTAGTCGGGCGTTACGGCGCTGCCCCTGAGAAAGGCGGGATTTCCCTCTTGCGCGAAGGAGGCGGTCCGTGCACCGAAGGCGGCGACCGACTCGAAGACCCCGTCCACGTTCGCGAGGTCGACGAAGTTGCCCGGCGTCATGCGCGCGCGTCGCGCCTCGGCGCCTTCCAGCCAGAACGACACGACCCGCTCGGGCGCCGCGATCGGAAGGGGCCGGAGGAGAACACCCTCCACGATGCCGAAGACCGCAGCACCGGCGCCCATGCTCACGGCGAGGACGCCCACCGCGGCCGTGGTGAATCCCGGATTCCGCGCCAGCGCTCGCAGGGCCCAGCGCACGTCTCTCCACAGTACGTCCATCCCGTCCCCTCCCGTTCGATGTCGATGTCGTTCCCGCCGCCATTCGCGGAGCCGTTCGGCCCGCAGTCGCGCGGGATACTTCACGAGCTCGGCCCAGTACCAGACGCGACGCAGGCGGCCCCGGTCGCGGGCCAGCTCCCGCACGTCGCGCACGATGTCGGCGACGTCGTCGGGGTCGAGGCCCGAGAGCAGAAGGCGCTCGAGACGCCCCGGGCCGCTCACGGCGTGTCCAGGGCGTCGACGCCGGCCCAGAGCCGGTCGAAGTCCCGTCGGGCCTCGCGCAGCACCTCGATCGCCTCGGGCGAGACGTCGAAGACGCGTCGGGGGCGTCCGCCCTCGCCGCTGGCGACCGGGACCATTCTGGACGTGAGGAGGCCGCGGCGCTCCAGACGCCGCAGCGTCACGTAGACCGCCGACGGCGAAACGCTCCGACCCGTGCGGGACTCGAGCTCACGCACGATGGGCACGCTGTAGCTGCTCGATCCGAGGCGCATCATCGCCAGCAGCACCCGATGCTCGAATCCGCCCAGCACCTCTCCCATCTCCTGACCTCCCCGTCGGTGTCGGCTCGCCCGTCATCGATACTGACACTGTATGGATCGAAGGGGTTGCATCGCCGTTGCGGCGAAGGAAAAGTCTCCCCATACATATATGTCCACAGAGTATTTATGGGGTGCTCCGCATGCGGGCCGCCTCCCACCGCGAGGACGGAGACGCACATGACGCCGACGCGAGGCGACGCCCTCCCGCCGCTCGACTACCACGTGCTGCTCGCGATGGCCGACGGGCCCCGCTACGGCTACGCGATCAAGTCCGCGGTCGAGGAGGAGTCGGAAGGCGCGCTCACCCCACGGGCCGCTTCTCTGTATCGGGTCCTCGGACGACTCATGGGCGAGGGTCTGGTCCGCGAGGTCGACGCGCCGCTCGACGTCGAGCCTCATCCGGGCAGGACGCGCAGGTACTACGGCCTGTCGGACGACGGACGGGTCGCGCTGGCCGAGGAGGCGCGTCGACTGCGCGCGGCGGCCGCGCTCGCCGAAGAGCGTCTGGGGCGGGCGTAGCTCTCGATGAAGCGCCTGCTCCTCGGCCTGGCGGGTTGGCTGCCGGCGCGCTTCCGGGAGGACTTCGGCGCCGACGTGGAGGAGCAGATCGAGCGGGACTGGGCTCGGGCCCGCAGCCGCGGACGCGCCCGTCTGGCGCTCTTCGTGGTGACTACGGCGTGGGACCTGGCCGTGGTCGGTGTCCTCGAGCGGCTGTGGCCGGCCCGTGGGCGAGGCGTCGGAGCGGACCGGGACACGCGAGCGGACTGGAACACACGAACGGGAGACGGGATGATGACGACGTGGTGGCAGGACCTCGGATTCGCGTGGCGCTCGCTTCGACGCGCGCCGTCGTTCACCACGACGGCCGTGCTCACGATCGGGACCACGCTGGGCATCACCACCGCGGTCTTCGCCGTGGTGCAGAAGGTCCTCATCGAGCCGCTCCCCTATCCCGACGCGGACCGGCTGGTCTACATCGCCGCCTCCGCGCCCGGCTCCGACTTTCCCGAGGAGTTCGGCGTCTCCGCCGAGTTCTACTTCGAGTACCGGGCGCTCGGCGACGTCCTCGAGGACGTGGGGACCTTCAACTCCTTCACCAACACGCTGCGCGTGGGGGACCGCGTGGAGCGGGTGCGGATGTCCGTGCCCACCCCGTCCATGTTCTCGACGCTGGGCGTGCGTCCGATCCTGGGACGGCTGCCGGTGCCGGACGACGAACAAGAAGTGGCGGTGATCAGCCACGCGGCGTGGCTCGACTGGTTCGGCGGTGAGCCCGGCGTGATCGGGCGTGCGATCGACGCCGGTGGTGGGGTGCGGACCGTCATCGGCGTCATGGGGCCCGACTTCGGATTCCCCAACGAGGGTGTGCTCCTCTGGATCCCCAACGACATGCGCAACGAGGGCATCACGCCCGGTCGCTTCGGGATGCGTCTGGTGGGACGGATCGCGCCGGGTGTGGAGATGGCGGCGCTCCGCGACCGGCTGCGCGAGACGGCGCACCGTCTCCCCGAGCAGTACGGTGGCTCGGCTCGGTACGCGCGGCTGATGGAGCTGCACGAGCCGGTCGTGCGTCCCCTGGACGACGAGATGCTCGGCTTCGCCCGGACTTCGCTCTGGGTGCTGCTGGCGGCCATGGGAATGGTCCTGCTCATCGCTGCGACGAACGTCACGAATCTCTTCCTCGTCCGCTCGGAGCGGCGGCTGCGGGACCTGGCGGTGCGGCGGGCGATCGGCGCGGGCTCGGTCCAGCTCGCTCGCCTCCAGCTCTCCGAGTCCCTGGTCGTCGCCG
>JANQME010000227.1 GCA_028280205.1 Longimicrobiales bacterium | reverse complement strand
CGACGGGCCGAGGTTGTCGGGGTGCCCTTCGAGCTCGAGACCGAGGCGGAAGAGCTGCTCCCGGTCCGGGGGCGTCTCGACGACCGAAGCGGCGGCGAGGACGCCCGCGGCGATCGCGGCCCCGCTCGATCCGAACCCGCGGCCGACCGGGATCTCCGAAACGGCTGAGAACGTGAACTCCGCGTGGGCTCCCTCGCCGGCGACGCGGTCGAAGGCGATGGGGACCAGGTCGCTCTCGTCACCCGGCCATGCCGAGGCCTCCCCGCGCCGCTCGGCCCACTGGGGAGATCCCGAAGGGCGAGGGGCCAGGTGGACCGAGAGCTCCAGGGACAGCGCGAGCCCGAGCAGGTCGAACCCCGGACCCAGGTTCGAGGTGGAGCCGGGAACGGTGATCCGCCTTTCCGAAACCACGGCCTCCCTTGTGCTTGTGTTCGAGTTCAACGCTACATAAAGTGCCGCGTGGCCGGGCTCTACCCTCCATCCGAGGGCCGCCGGGCCGGACAACCCAGGACCGACATCGTGTTGGAGAGGAGATCGCGATGGAAGAAGAACGAGAGCGTTTCTATTCCCGCCTGGCCACCATTCCCGGCATGCGCCCCATGCCCTCGGTGGGCAACTGGGTGCTCGTGACCGTCGACGATCCGGGCGATTTCGCCCGGAAGGTCAACCGCCGCATGACGCCCGGACTGGTCACCGTCCCGCGTCACGTCGACGGCGCGGTCCGCGTCCCGGTCAAGACGCCGAAGGACAACGAGGAAGTCTTCCGGGCCATGCGCGAGGTGATGGAGAAGCGCCTCGGTGCCCTGGCACTCGAGCAGTTGGGCGTCCACGAGGCGGACGACCTGGAAGCCGAAGCGATCTGAGTCCCATGGGGTCCTGGGCCGCCTGGGTGCTCGCGGCGGCGCCGGCCGCGCTTCCGGCCGACCTCCTCGAGCACGTGGAGCAGCTCGCTTCCGACGAGCTCGCCGGACGGGAGACGGGATCCGAGGGCGCTCACCTGGCGGCCGAGTACATCGCCCGGACGCTTCAGGACGCCGGAGTCCGTCCCGCCGGGGACGACGGCACCTTCTTCCAGTCGGTGCCGGTGGTGCAGTGGCTGTCCGTCGGTGAACCGCAGCTCGAGTTGCTCGCGGGGGAAGAGGTGCTCGCGCATCCGGACGCGGAGCACTTCAGCGCCCGCGCTCGCCGTCCGCTCGACGCGGAGCCCGAGGTCTTCGTGGTCGCCGCGCCGGAAGATCTGCCGCTGCCGCGCTCGGACCTGGCGCTGTTCTTCGACGCGCCGCGCTCGCGTTGGTCGGGCTGGCTCGACGATGCGGGTGCCTCCGGCGGCGCGGGGTACGGACTGATCCTCTACGAGACGCGTCTTGCCGGTGGGGGACGAGGGCGTTCCCCTCGCCCGCGCTGGAGCCTCGACGGCCCCCCCGTGGGGCCGATCAACGAGCTCGTGCTGCGAGAGGAGCTCGCCGAACGGTTCGTCGCGGGGGAGGTCGAACGGGTGCGCGTGGATCTGAAGCTGCGGCGTCACCCGCTCGATGCGCGCAACGTGATCGGCATGGTACCGGGCACCGACACGGCATCCGGCGAGGCGATCGTCGTGACGGCTCACTACGACCACCTGGCTCCGCGGGAGGAGCCGGCGGACCCGACGGAAGAGGATCCGGACCTCGTCTACAACGGGGCCGACGACAACGCGAGCGGCGTGTCCTTCGTGCTGGAGCTGGCGCGCGCGATCGCCGCGGATCCGGGGGAGCGGAGCGTGATCTTCGTCCTCGTGACGGGGGAGGAGCGCGGGCTGCTCGGGATGCGGCACTACGTGGATCATCCCGTCGTCCCGCTCGCGGAGACCGTCTTCAACTTCAACCTCGAGATGGTCGGTCGCCCGGACGCCCTGGCCGGAGGGCCCGGGAGTCTCTGGCTGACGGGCTGGCAGCGCACGGACCTCGGCTCGCTGCTCGAGGAGGCGGAGTACGGCATCGTCGGCGACCCGCGCCCGGAGCAGAACTTCTACCGGCGCTCCGACAACTATCCCCTGGCGGTGGCGGGAGTGGTGGCGCAGACGTTCTCGAGCTTCGGGCTCCACGACGACTACCACCGAACCAGCGACGAGGTCTCGACCCTCGACCCGGAGCACATGCGGGCCGCGTTCGAGACCTGCTCTGCGGTCCTGCGTCACCTGGCCGACGGCGAGTGGACGCCGCAGTGGCTCGAGGGAGGGCGCCCTTGATGCGGGCCGCGCGTTCTCGACGAACGAAGGAAGGACTCGTGTTTTCCCGCCTCGGTTGCGGTTCGCGTCGGACTTCTTTCGTCTGATTCGCGAGCCGCCGGCCTCGCGGGAACTCCATGACCACGGTGCCCCTTCCGAGCCACGAACACTAGACTCCCCACGATCTCATCCGTTTCCGATCCTCACTGCACCATGTCGACCACCGCTCCCCCGCCCGCCGCCCCGAAGACCGTGAAGAACACTCGCCCCGTGACCGACGAACGCACCGGAACGAGCGTCCGGCTGGACGTCGATCTCGAGCAGGTGCTGCGCAAGCTCGCCAAGGTCCGCAAGGCCGCCGAGCGACGCGAGCGCTACCTCGCGAGCCTGAAGGGGCTGCCGAAGAAGGAGCGCAAGAAGAAGCGCTTCACGGCGGACAGTGCCGACCGCCACGAGCTGTACCAGCACTCCGTCCAGTCACCGCAGGAGGACGCCCAGTTCCTGCACCGCGTCTACAAGACGGCGCGCGGCAAGGCGGGCCTCCACTTCCGTGAGGACTTCTGCGGCACCTGCCTCCTCTCCCGCCACTGGATCACGCGCGGCAAGGAGTACACGGCCGAGGGCTTCGACATCGACGCCGACCCGATCGCCTGGGGACTGCACCACAACTTCGGGACCCTCGGCGACTCCGCCGAACGCATGCTCATTCACCAGAAGGACGTGCGCGACCCGAGCGAGAAGGCGCCCGACGTGCGCTGCGCCCAGAACTTCTCCTACTGGTGCTTCAAGACGCGCGAAGAGCTCCTCGACTACTTCAAGAACGTGCGCGCCGACCGCGCCGACGACGGCGTCTTCGTGATCGACCTCC
>JANQME010000220.1 GCA_028280205.1 Longimicrobiales bacterium | reverse complement strand
TCCTCCACCCGGCCGTCGCACCGTCGAAGGAGGAGAAGCCCAACCCACCCCGGATCTCCTGGCGGCCGAGCCGGACCGTCCACGGCCCGCGTGCGAGCTGTGCGTAGGCGAGGAGCGCGTCGAACGGATCGTCGGAGCGCGGCCAGGCGAGGTCGCTGCCGAAGCCCGTCCGGCCGCGCAGCCACACGGAGGCCGAAAGGCCCCGGACGCCGAGCCCCCACGCCGTCAGGTTCACGTCCTGCGTCCCGACGACCGAGAGCGTCTCGTCCAGAGGCAGGTAGCACGCGACGCCGGGCGTACAGCCGGCCGGGTCGGCCGCGACCGGCCGGAGCCCGACCGCCTGGACGGTCGTACCCGCCCACCCCCGGAAGCCCACCGACTGCGCGGCGGCCCCGGACGGCCCCACCACGAACCCGGCCACACCGACGAGGAGGGCGGCCAGAGTGCCGGCTCGGCCGAGCGCGGAGGACAGCCTCACGGCGCTCCGCCGATCTCCGGAAGTGCGTGGCACTCGGAGCAGAGACCGTCGGGGCGGTGATCGACCTGGTCCTGATGGCAGACGAGGCAGACGTCGTTCGTGCGTGGAAGTCCCTGAAACGGGACGTCCTGGTGGCACCCGGCACCCGAGCACGTCACGTGCGCCGTCTCGATGGCGTGGCTGCCTTCCGGCGCTCCCGCGTGACAGGAGCGGCACGTCACGTCCGGCTCGTGATGTTCGTCGTGGCACGACGTGCAGTCGACGTCGGCGGCGGACAGCGCGAGGCCTTCGGTGTGACACGTCGAGCAGTCCTCGCCCTCGTGCGGAGCGTGCTCGAACGGGAGCGAGCGCGAGCGGCTGGCGCCGGTCGTCAGCGCCAGCGTGCGCACGACGGCGTGGGGATCGCCGGAGGAGTCCGCCTCGATGTGGCACGTGGCACACCCTTCGGCGGCGTCCGCTTCGTCCGTGTGGTGACAGCTCCGGCAGTCACCGACCGTCGTCACGGTGAGCGCGCCGTGCCGCTCGGTCGTAGCGTGGCACGCGGTGCATTCGACGGAGGGGTGCTCGGAGTGGCGGAAGGTCACCTCCTGCGCCCGGGACGTCGGATGCCTCCACCCGTCACCGGACTCGGCCAGGTGCACGTACGCCGCGAAGCGAGCGGCCGCGGAGAGCGAGCCCTCGACGCCCGGCGTCGACGCGGCCCCGACGGCGTCGCCGTGCGGGGCGCCCCCACCCCCGAGGGGCGTCGCTGTGGGATCGTCGTCGAGGATGCCCTGGTGGCACGCCGTGCAGTCCGAGCCGTCGATCTCGAAGTCGTGGGCCTGGTGGCAGTAGAGGCAGTCGACCGCGATCGACGGATCGAGCCCCTCGTGAAAGGGGGTGAGCGACTCGGGATCGTCGTGGCAGCCGGCCGAGGCGCACGACGCAACGGCCTCGGCGGGCGTGCTCTGCTCGTGCGGGTTGTGACAGGAGCCGCAGGACGCCTCGTGCGGATCGTTCTCGGGCATCTCGGCGAGCACGCGCATCGCATGACAGGAGAAGCAGGTGTCGCGATCGGGCGAGATCGCGGCCGAAGCGGCCTCGAAGTCCTCGGTCGGAGCGCTGAAGCCGTGGCACGCCGCGCAGTGCATCGTCAGGTCGCTCATCGCGCCGAGCTGGACGTCGCTGTCGGTGTGGCATCCCGACTGGGCGCACGTCTCGTCCGCTGCGGCGAACTGGTGCAGCGAGCTCTGGTGGCACTCCACGCACTGCAGGCCGGCGAGGGTCGAGTCCTCGGACTCGAAGTGCACCCGGTGGCCCGCCGAGCTGGCGACGAGCACCCACTTCTCCGGATCGCCGTTGATGTGGCAGTCGGCGCACAGCTCGTTCGGCACCCGTGCGTGCGCGGAAATCGTGTCCGGGTCCACGACGATGCCCGTGACGCCCATCATGCTCCGCTCCATGAGCGTGGGCTGGTGACACGCCTTGCACCCGAGCCCCCGGTGGGCGCTCTGGGCGAAGAGCTCGTACGGGTCCTGCATGAGGTGACAGGAGAAGCAGAACTCGTTGTCGTGCTCGATGTAGTCGTACGTCCGGTACGCGTAGTAGCCGCCCGCACCGCTCGCCACAGCGACGAGCCCCACCAGGCCCAAGAACGCGGGAAGGGGCAGGCTTCGCAGCCTGCCCCCGAGTCCCGTCACGAGCTGCGCGGCGTGTGCGATCAACCCGACCGACCGCCGCGCGTCGGCATCACGCCACCATCACAGACCGTACCGATCCCTGACCTCCGCGATGCTCGCGTTCAGAAGCGCGCGAATCAGGAAGGGGTTGTGGACGATCGAGCCGTTCGTCTCGGCCAGCTCCAAGTTGAAGCGCGACCCCTCGGCCACCGTGTACACGTCGTCGTCCGGATCGAACTCCGCCGAATCGACGAGCGCCAGGAGCGAGCCGAGCTCGGCGATGAGCGGCGCGACGCTCGCTTCGGCCTGATCGACGAGCAAGAGCGCCGCACTCTCGGAGTGACACTCCGTGCAGGAGGCGTACGACTTCGCGTCGTTTTCGCACGGACCGTCGATCGGCAGGCCCTGCCCATCGACGCACGGGGTGGCCTCGAAGCGGTGGCCGGTGGCGTTGAAGAGAAACTCGCCGCTCACCTCGTCCGTGATCTCGTAGGAGTTCACGTGGCATCCGGCACACAGGCGCGGGTTCTCCGTCTCGGAGCCGTGCGTGCTCACGATCGGGCCGGTGAAGTCCGGCGGCCACCAGCCGGCCGTCCCGAGAAGTGTCGGCCCTTCGGGCGAGTGCGGACCGCGGAACGTCGTGGGATCCGGACGACCGCGCTTCTGGTGGCATTGGATGCAGAGGTTGACCTCCTCGCTCGGCACGTCGATCGGAAAGCGGAGCTGGCCGCTGTGCTCGGAGCCGTGCGGGTCGTGGCAAACGGCGCAGGTGATCGAGAGGTGCTGGTCCGGTGCGTCGAGGTCGGCCTTCTCGGTGTAGTTCGTGTTCACGCCGAACATGTCGAGCGCACCCTCACCGGTGTGGCAGTTCTCGCAGCCCTCCCGATTCGCCGCGAAGCCGACGATCTGGCTGTGGCCGGAGGACGCCCACTCCTGAGCGAAGGGGTGGTGGTCACCGGTATGGCACTGGGCGCACGCGATCCCGGCACCGCCGGCGATGTCGCCCAAGCCCATCGCCGCGAGGGGAACCGTCTCCTTGCTCGGATCGGTGACGTGCGTCAGGCCCTCCCCGTGACAGGATTCACACTGCACGTCGTAGTAGCGCTCCTCACCGGTCGCGGTGTGACCCGCCGGCTCGGTCGCCACGTTGCCGAGCTCGTTGACCGTGTGGCAGGCCTCGCAGAACTCCTGGGCGTGGCCGCTGTCCTGGAGCCCGTTCCAGGCATCGGCATGCTCCGACTCGACCCACTGGGCCTGCGTGCCGATGTGACAGTTCCCGCAGACGACGAGCTTGTCCTCGGTCGAAGTGTAGCCGAGGAAGCTCAGCGCCGCGGGCAAGGGGTCTTCGAAGAGCGCACGATCACGGAAGACGATCGTCTCGTCGGTGCAGCCGGCGAAGGCGCCGAGCACGACGAGGGCGACAGGCAGGAGGGCGAACCTCCGGCGGTTCCGCAGCATTCAGGACTCCGATCGGCCGCCCGGGGGCGGTCCGCTTTCAGGTTCTTCTTCGCTGAGAAACACGATGGGAGGATCGCGTACGCCTATCTGTAGGGAATGTCCGGACTTCCTCGCAAGGGGTTTTCCGCAGATCTACGGATCTGTGACGATTTCGTGATCCGGAAAGCCCCGGATCGTATGGCCCGCCAGCGCAGCGAATGCAGCCCTTCAGCCATCGGCAGGCCGTCAGGCGTCGTCCAGCCCATGCTCCTTCATCTTCCGCCACAGCGTGGTCCGACTCATCCCGAGCCGGTCGGCCGCCGCCGAGCGTACCCCGCCTGTCTCGGTGAGGGCGGCCACGATGGCGGCGCGCTCGTCCTCCACGGGAATCGCGCGCCGGTAACGCTCTCCGCCGCCCGACTCCCCCGCCCCGCGGACCTCGGCGGGAAGGTGCTGCGCCTCGATGCGCCGTGCACCCGCACGGATGTGCGCGCTCTCCAGCACCGCGAAGAGCTCGCGCACGTTGCCCGGCCAGTCGTGCGCCTGGAGCAGCCGCATGGCAAGGGGTGAGCAGCCCTCGTGCGGCCGTCGGCCCACGCGCTCGTAAAACGCCTCGGCGAGGAGCGGGACGTCGCTCCTCCGGGCGCGCAGCGGGGGAAGCTCGATGCGGACCACGTTGAGCCGATAGTAGAGGTCGTCGCGGAATCGGCCCGCCTCCATCTCGGCCTTGAGATCGCGGTTGGTGGCGGCGATCACACGCACGTCGACGGCGACCGGCTTCACGGCCCCGACCTGCGTGATCTCGCGCTCCTGGAGCACCCGGAGGAGGCGGTGCTGCACGCCGGGCGAGACGTCGCCGATCTCGTCGAGAAGGATCGTGCCCCCCGACGCGGCCTCGAAGACGCCCACCCGGTCCCGCACCGCTCCGGTGAACGCCCCCTTGCGGTGGCCGAAGAGCTCGGATTCGAGCACACCTTCGGCCAGGGCCGCGCAGTTGACGGCGATGAACGGCCCGTCGGCTCGGTCCGATCCGTCGTGGATCGCACGGGCCACGAGCTCCTTGCCCGTCCCGGTCTCGCCGGTCACCAGCACCGTCGCCTCGGTGGGCGCCACCCGCTCCACGACCTCCAGCACGGAACGGATGCCAGCCGATCGGCCGATGATCCCGCCCGGCCGCTCCGGGGCGATCGCGGTGCGCGACGGCCTCCGCGAGAGGAGCGACTCCACGCGGGCGCTCAGGACGTCGGGCTCGACCGGCTTCGTGAGGAAGTCGTCGGCCCCGGTGTGCAGCGCACGCACGGCCGTGTCGACCGTGCCGAAGCCGCTGATCATGAGAATGGGTGTGTCGTGGCCCCAGGTACGCAGCACCTCGACGATCCCGATCCCGTCGAGCCCCGGCATGCGCAGATCGAGCAGGATCAGATCGAAGCGGTCGCCCTTCAGTCGGTCGACCGCCGCGGTGCCGTCCTCCGCCTCGACCACGTGGTGCCCATCCTGCCTGAGGAGCGCCGCGGTCGAGAGGCGGAAGGTGCGGTCGTCGTCAACGACGAGGAGGCGTGCCGCGCTCATGCCGACGCCTCCTGTGGCGACGGATCGGTGAGGGGGACCTCCACGGTGAAGCGTGCGCCCCGGCCGTCCGATCGGTTCGCCGCGGCGATCCGTCCGCCGTGCCCGCGCACGATCCCGGCCGCCGTGAAGAGTCCGAGCCCCACGCCGCGCACGTCCGCCTTGGTCGTGAAGAACGGGTCGAAGACCTGGGGAAGGGCCTCGTCGGAGATGCCCGGCCCGGAGTCGAGGACGTCGATACGCGCGTTGGTGCCGGCGGCGGCCACGCGCACCTCGATCGAGCCCTGTCCCCCGAGCGCGTCCTGGGCGTTCTGCACGAGGTTCAGCAGGACCTGCTTGAGCGCGTCCGCGGGCACTTCGAGGCCAAGCGACTCGGGAGCGTCGACGCGCACCTTGATGTCGTCGTCACCCAGCCCGACCCGCACCACCGCCGCGACCTCGCGTACGACCGAGGCCCCGTCGCACTCGCCTTCGGTGGCGCCCGGGCGGTGCAGATCGAGCATCCGCTCGGCCAGCTCGTGCATGCGCAGCAGCTCGTCGATGGCCAGATCGGCCAGCTCACTCGCTTCGGCATCCCCGTCCACGCGCCGGCGGAGGATCTCGAGGCAGTTACGTACGGAGGCGACCGGGTTGCGCACCTCGTGCGCGAGCTGCGCGAGAAGCCGCGACGCCGCGGCGAGCCGATCGCGCTGGACGAGCTCGGCCTGCAGGATGCCGAGCCGCTCCTGCCGATCCTCCAACTCGCGATTCGCTCCGCGGAGCTCTTCGATGCGGAGCGCCAGCGCCTCGCTCATGACCTCGAACGCCTGCGCGACCTGATCCACCTCCCGCACGCCGGAACGCTCCACGGAAGCGTCGAAGTCGCCGTCGGTGATCCGACCAGCGGCACCCGCGAGGGCCGTCACCGGACGAGCCAGGCGACCCGCGACCCACAGCCCGGCCATCAGCGAGAGTACGAGTGCGAGCCCGATCGCCGTGGCGCCGGCGGTCCGGAGCGCCGGTACGACCGCGAGCTCCTCGCGCAGCGAACGCACGAACGATACGCGCGCTCCCCCCGGCAGGCCGGCGCTCACCACGAAGTAGCGCTCGCCGGCGAGCGCCAGCTCGCGCACGTCGTCGGAGAGCGGCTGCTCGGCGAGCAGGGCGAAGAGCCCCATCGCCGGCTCCTGCCGGCCGGTGTAGCCCGCGAGCGCCCCGTCGGGGGCCCGCAGCAGCACGTCCGAACGGGTGAGCGCGGAGAGCCGGTCGGCTTCCTCCGAGCCCATCGGCACCCATACGCCGGCCACGCCCGCCCACCCCTCGACGGGGTCTATCACCGGGGCGACGGCCATCGTGACCGGGCCCTCTTCCGTCTCGACGATCTCGACCGGCATCCCCCCGTCGCGCGTCGCCTCCACGAGCGAACGGGGCGCCGTCGGACCGAGGAGCGCCGAGCCGTCCTCCGCCACGAGGAGGGCGTTCTCTCCGGGGAAGGCCGCCGCGACCTCGGACGCGAGGTCGGACGCCGTGGCTGCATCCCCCGACGCGAGCGCCGACACGAGCCCCGGGTGCGACGCCATCTCCTTGGCGTGCATCATGCGCGCGCCGGCCTGGTTCTCGAAGCGGTCGCGCAGGACGATCGGCGCCGAGGCCATGTCGTCGCGCACACCCTGCTCGAGCCCCGCGACGAGTCGGTCGTCGAGAAGAAGGGCGGCGGGCACCAGCCCCACGAGCACGACGAGGAGCACCAGGCCCGTCAGCGCGCTGCGGAGTGAGATGGTCATCGGTCGATGGGGGGCGGGTTCGAGGTCCCCGACCATGGTGCACCGACCGGGCCAGGACTCGAAAGGTCGCCGGGCCCGCGGCTTCCCGGACACCGGACTGCCGAATCGGCGCACGTCCGACCGCCGACACCCCCCGGGACGCGTTTCATCCCGGAGGGTGGGTGTTTCAAGGGCGTTTCATGGAACGCTGCGGGTCAGCGCGCCCCGAACGAGAGGGCGAAGGCCGCGATCAGGTCGTCGTTCCTGTCGGTCGAGCGCATCGCCACGTCTGCGCTGAGCTGGAGCGGGCCGAGGTGCACACCG
>JANQME010000207.1 GCA_028280205.1 Longimicrobiales bacterium | reverse complement strand
ACCGCCGCGTCCGCGGCGGCGAGCTCCTGCGTCCGGCTGCCAGCCTGCAGCTCCGCCAGGCGGGCCTCGGCGGCCCCCACGGCGGCCCGCGCAGCGGCGATCTCCGCCTCGAGCTCGCGGGCGTCGAGACGCGCGAGCGTGGCGCCCGACTCGACGTGCGCGCCTTCGACGGCGTCGATGCTCCCGATACGGCCCGGCCGCTGAAAGCCGAGGTCGGCGTCCGTCGCCTCGACCGTTCCGGAGGCGAAGAGGCCGGCTGCCGCATCTTCGTTCCCGCGGAGCACCCACCACGTGCCCGCGGTCGCGGCGACGAGCACGACCCCGGCGATTCGAATCCGCTTGTCCATCACGCACCTCCACTCATTCGCAGGATCCAGCTCCGGTCGAGTCGGCCCTCGGCCGCGGCGAGTCGCACGCGGGCGAGGAACGCCTCGGAGGCCGCCTCGATCCGGCCCGCGCGCGCCTGGAAGAGGCCGGCCTCGGCGTCCAGGAGGTCACGCTGCGTCCCGGCCCCGGCCTCGAGCGCCAGCGACTCGATCCGGACCAGCTCCTCCCACTGCCCGACCGAAGCATCGAGCGCGGCGACCCGTGCGTCGGCCGCTTCGATCGCGGTGCGGGCCGCATCGACCGCGGTGGCGATCTCCAGCTCGACCGCCGCGAGCTCGCTCTCGGCCGCACGCACGTCGGCGTCGGCCCGCCGGACCGCGGCCGTGCGTGACCCGCCGGAGAAGATCTCCCAGGAAAGCGACAGGCCCGCCTGCCACTCGAAGATCGGAGCCAGGTCGAGCGTGCCGAACTGGTTCACCCCCGCGCTCATGTCGATCCGAGGCCATCGGGGGCCTCGCGCCAGCGCGGCCCGCGAGCGGGCGGCCTCGACGCGCCCGGAGGCCTGCTCGATCGTCGGGTGCGAGCCACGACCGGGGCCGCCTGCCTCGACCGGGCCCGACGGATCGACGGTGTCCAGCTCTGCCGCGACCACCCGTTCCGGTGTCGTCCCGATGACCCGGGCCAGGGTGCGCTCGGCGAGGGTGACCGCTCCGGCCGTCGTCGTGCGCTGAGCCTCTGCGTCCTGGAGTGCCACGGCGGCCCGGAGCCGCTCCACCTCCGCCGCCGTGCCGGCGGCCAGGGCACGCTCCGCCCGGTCTCGCTCTTCCTCGAGGGCCACGATGCGGGCCGCCGCGGCGGCGTCCACCGCCCGGGCCGCGACGAGGCGGAAGTAGGCTTCCGCCACGTGCTCGATCACCTCGGCCCGGGCCCCACGGATCGCGGCCGCGGCCGCGTGCTGCTGGGCGTCGGCCGCGCCGATGGAGCCCGAGCGTGCGCCCCAGTCCAGGAGCGTGTAGCCGGCGAAGAGCTGGCTCTGCACGAGGGTCCGGTCGAACTCCGGGAAGAGACTCGGATCGAAGGCGTGGATCGGGTTTGCGAGCATGGGCTCTTCGAAGCGCGTGAGCCCGCTGCGCAGCGAGAGGGTCGGCCAGCGCGCGGCGCGGGCACTCGACGCCGCCTGGGAGGCGCTCTCCTCGAGCGCCTCCGCACGGTCGAGCGTGGGGTGCGTCGCGAAAGCGGAGTCGAGCGCGGTGACGAGGGGGAGGGACTGGGCGTGAGCCGGGGCCGCGACGATCGGCAGCAGGATGGCGGCCGCCGTGAGGACGCGGGGTGTGCGTGACGTCACGTCGTCGCCTCCGATCCGGGCTCCAGCCCGCGGCGGACGAAGTCCGAGACGTGTTCGATAATCATGCGGCGCGCCTCCGGGTCGGCGAGGTCGATCCCCGCGACGGTGCGCAGCAGGGGCGCGACCAACGACAGGTAGAGCGGCTGCGAGACGACGCTGAGCGCCATCAGCATCGAGTGCCCGTCGCGCACCGAGCCGTCGGCCACCCCCTGGCGGTGCAGACCGGTGATCGTGGACCGCACCTCGCCGACGATCTCCAGCACCGCGGGTGGGGGTCCCCGCCCCGCCGCCACCTCCTGAAGGAGCAGGTAGGGAACGTCCCGGTGCTCGGCGAGGTGCTCGAAGTACGCCTCGACCACGGCGAGCATCCGGTCGAGCGGCGTGCCGGGGTGTGCGGCCGCCCGGCGCACCCGATCCAGCAGGGGGCGCAGGCCCGACTCGAGGACCGCATCGTAAAGCCCCCGCTTCGAGCCGAAGTGATAGGTCACCGCACCGAGGTTCACGTCGGCTGCGCGGGTGATCATGCGTACGGAGGCGCCGTCGAAGCCGTTGCGTGCGAAGACGTCGCGCGCCGCGTCGATGAGCGCCATGCGTGTGGCGGCGCCGTGCTCGGACGAGGTCTGGATCGTTGGATCATTCATACGTTCGTATGATTAACCGATCCGACACACCGCGTCAAGCGCCGGGGTGGGCGGTTCGTGGTAGCGGATCCGCCATATGGACCACCACGATCCGGCAGAGCTCTCTAGGCGCGGACCGCCTCCACGACCTCCCTCATGCGGCGCACGCCTTCCACGAGTCGCGGGCCGGGACGGCCCAGGTACGGCTCTCCGATGGAGAAGACCCGCTCGTGGCGCACGAAGTCGAGCGACCGCCAGCGCTCGTTACTCAGCACGACATCCGGCCGATACTTCGCCGGATCGACACCGCACCACGAGAGGACGACCGCGTCGGGCGCCCGCTCGGCCACTTCTTCGTCGGTCAGCGGACGGCTCTTGTGCTCCTCGTGACCGAGCAGCGCGCGCCCGCCCGCGGCCTCCACGACATCGGTCGCCCACGAGAGCCGACCTGGGGTGATGACCGGTTTGGGCCACCACTGGATCATCACCGTCGGTGCGTCCGCCACCCCCTCCGCCGGCTCGTCCACGTCGAGCGAGCCACGCATCTCCGCGATCAGCTCGGTGGCGCGCTCGGGAACGCCCAGTCGGGCGCCGATTTTGGTGATGTCGCGATACACGTCGTCCAGGGAGACGGGTTCGGGGGCGATGAAGGGCAGGCCGGCCTGCTCCAGCCGCTCGACGACCCGTTCGTGTCCGGGCACGGTGAGCGTGGCGAGAACGAGGTCGGGCTCGAGCGCCGCGACGCGCTCGACGTCGATCTCCAGGTCCGGGCCCACCTTCGGGAGTCCGGCGATGACGTCTTCCGGGAAGTCCGAGTGGTCGTCGACGCCCACGAGTCGGTCCGCGCACCCGAGGGCGCAGACGATTTCGGTATTGGAGCACGCGAGCGAGACGATTCTCATGAGCGGTCGGTACCCGTCGGCACGTCCGATCGTTCTCGGGGTCACACGAGTCGAACGGGATGGCCGCCGACCGCAGCGCCACCCCCTCGTCTCTCACCCTCTCAAGGAGCAGCCGTGGTCCAGGTTCCCTCGACGATGCTGCCGCTCGGCACCGAAGCCCCCGACTTCACACTCCCCGAGCCCGCGACGGGTCGCACCGTCTCGCGCTCGGACTTCGCAGACGCCCCCGCGCTGCTCGTGGCGGTGTTCTCGAACCACTGTCCGTTCGTGAAGCACATCGCAGACGGCTTCGCGGACTTCGCGCGCGACTATGCGGAGAAGGGCGTCGCGATCGTCGCGATCAACGCCAACGACGTGGAGAAGTATCCGGCCGACGCGCCCGACGAGATGGCGGAGGAGGTCCGGCGGCGCGGCTACGAGTTTCCGTACCTCTTCGACGAGTCGCAGGACGTGGTGAAGAGCCTGCGGGCCGCCTGCACCCCGGACTTCTTCCTCTTCGACAGGGAGGGCACGCTCGCCTATCGAGGCCAGTTCGATACCAGCCGGCCCTCGCTCGACACCCCCGTCACGGGATCCGACCTGCGGGCAGCATGCGACGACGTGCTGGCCGGCCGTGCACCCGCGGAGGAGCAGTGGCCGAGCGTCGGATGCAACATCAAGTGGAAGCCCGGGAACGCCCCGAGCTGGTTCGCGTAGGTCGAAAACGAAGAAGACGCCACCGGCCGAGCCGGTGGCGTCTCACTGTCGCAGCCCAGCGCGAAGGCCGGGGTACGGCGCGAACAGCGTTTCTTCTACGGTTCGGCTCTAGAAGCCGCTCCGGCGATCGCTTGCCCGTGCCAGGCTGGACAGGGTACTCGGACTAGACAAGGATCACCTCCTGTTTCGGGTTTCGGTGAGGGCGTGAACGCCAGCGGGCTCGGTGTCCCGCGGTCCCTTCGAAGGGCCTTCTGTGGCTCTTTCGTCGGGCCCCGTTCGGAGCTCTCATCTCCGAACGCCGGCATGATACGATAACCCCGGTTCGGGATGCAAGCCCAGTGTACGACGCGTGGTGGGGGTCGAGCGATGAGCGTACGACATGTCGTGGTTTCGGCGGTTATCGCCTCGATTTCCGCCGGGTTCGTCGGTGCGTCCGGAGGGGACTAGGGGTACTTTTCGTCGGCTATGCCTCGTCCCACGCCCTCAGCATGAGCCAGGTCGAGAAGGCGAGCGCGATCCCGATCCAGAGGATCCCCCACGTCGTCGCCGTTCCGATGCCCGTGAGCTCGGCGAGCATGTACGCATCCGACTCGAGCTCCGGCCGGTCCAGGATGTCGCTCTTGATGTCCAGGATCGCGTAGAGCGCGCTTGTCAGGCCCAAGGTCAGGAGAAGGCGCCGATTCCACGTCGCGCCGACGTTCCGGGCGGCCGCCACCATCGCCGCTCCGAAGAAGATCCCGAAGACGACTCCGAAGCCGCTCCGCACGAAGAAGACGGTCAGCAGGATCACCGCGACCCCGATCGCCCCGTTCACCCACTCCGTCTTCACCCATCGGGTGCGCGCGGCCCCGAACATCAGACCGCCCCAGAGGAGGCTGCCCAGGTAGCCGGCCGAGAGGGCGAGAAAGGCGTTGCCGCCGCTGAAGTACGTGGCACCGCCCTGGTACGGATCGAGCGTGATCCGGTCGAGGGTGCCCCCCGTCGAGACCACGGCGATCGCGTGGCTGACCTCGTGCAGGAGCACCACGAAGATCTTGAGCGGGTAGATGACCGGGGTGTTCCACAGGAGCCACAGCGCGGCGAAGAAGAGGCCGAAGCCGAGCAGGAATCGGAGCTTGCCGGTCATGGAGGCGCCTGGGTGGGTCGGGTCGGTCATCGATTGGGACGATCTTCCGTGCCCTACGGTTGCACTCCCCGGCCGGTTCCACGGACAACCGGTGGGGCTCGGCCGCCGGGTACGACTCTCCGCAATCATCCGGCAGGGCTCGCCGGCCGCACTCAGCCGCCGGAGCTCAACGTCCGGGCTCAGCCGTCGGGGGATCGCCGTCCGGGCTCAGCCGTCCCGGCCGATGCGCGCGGGGTAGTGGCGCTCGAGCAGGAGCCGGTATCCCTCCAGCTCGGTGCGGGCGAGCGCCACGCTCTGCCCTGGATCGGCGAGCGCGGCGAGTGCGGCGGCTCCGACCTGCTCGGGCGAGGCACCGTACCGGAAGCCGAAGGTCGCGGAGAGCCGGTACACGATGTCGTCCCAGGCGCGGGCCCGCTCGGCCCGTTCGCCTTCCGGCACCGTGATCCCCCGCCGATCCGCCTCTTCCAGCGCGGCGGCACGTGCCTCCTCGGCCGTGGAAGCGAGCGCGTCCGTCCAGCCGTCGAGCACCGCGCCGGGATCGTCGAGGGCGGCGGCCGCCTGCCGGGCCACGACGCTGTGCGCCTCCTCGAACGGCACGATGCGACGGTCCTCGAGCCGCAGGATGTGATACCCGTACTGCGTCTCGGTGACAGGCGAGATCTCGCCCGGCTCGAGCGCCAGGGCTGCGGCCCAGAACTCGGGCACCCACGAGCCCTCCCGCCCGGGCGTGAGGAGGCCCTGTCGGCCTTCCGCTCCCGGCTCCTCTGAGAGCTGCGCGGCCGTGGCGGCGAAGTCGGCGCCGCTCTGCAGCAGCGCCATCGCCCGTTCCGCCTTGGACTCCGCTTCGGCCCGGTGCTGCGGCGAGCGCCACCGCTCGCTGAAGAAGAGGATGTGCCGGACCTCGAGCTCCCAACGCGGGTCGGTGAGGTAGCGCGCCTCCAGTACGTCGTCGCCGATGTCGTGCTTCTCGAGCGTGAGCTCGGCCGCGAGGATCTCGAGCCTCCGCTCGTCCAGCCACTCGTCCAGGAGCGGGCGACCGAGTTCGTCGGTCGTCGAGTCCGCGACCGCCTGCCCGAAGGCGGCCAGATCGGACAGGGCGCGCCTCCGGGAATCGGAGAGCCCGATGAGCTCGGACTCGCTCCACGAGACCTCTCCGACGGTCAGGGCCGGGGGGGCGTCGCCGCCGCACGTCGCCACGAGGAGCGCGGCGAGAACGACCGTGGGGCGCGTGTGCGCACCGGAGCTGCGGGGTACGGAGGGCATCCCGACAAGGTACGGTGCCCCGCGGGGGGGCCAACCTCGCGCCTTCAGCTCCCTTCCGGACCTCCGAGACGCCGGTCGAACTCGCTCGCCGCCGCGATCCGATCCAGGGAGCGCTCGATCGACTCGAGTCGATCCTCGAGCCGGTGGAGTCGTGCGTCGAGGAGGTCCCGTTCGCCCGGGGTGGCGGGCGGTCGTCCGAAGAGATCGCGCAGCGTCGGTGCCAGGAAGGCGCGGACCGAGAAGCCGACGGCGACCGCGAGCGCCGAGAGGCCGAACAAGCTCATCATGACCAGCTCGGCGAGCGCTCGGTAATCCATGGACGGGCGGGAAGGGGGAGGGAAGAAACCCGAGCGATCCTACGGGGTCGCCGCGCCTCCGGTTTCGGCACGGAGGCGGGCAGCCCAGGAACCGCCCCGCCGGCCGGGGGTTGGTCGGCCGGCGCCGGGCACGCACCTTCCCCGGAACGGTCGGGCCCGAACCGGTTGCGCCTCGCACCGGTCGCGCTTTCGGAGCGGTCGCGACCCACCCTCGGTACCCGCATGATCCCCATCCTGCTGCAGATCGAGCCGCCGGGCGGCCTCTCGGAGGCGTTGTCCGGCAGCCCGCTCCTCGCGCTCGCCGCGATGTTCGGGGCGGGCGTGCTCACGAGTCTCACCCCGTGCGTCTACCCGATGATCCCGATCACGAGCGCGGTCATTGCCGGGACCGCGCGGGAGGATCAGCCGAAGTCGCGGACCGTCGGGCTGACGCTCACGTACGCGGTGGGACTCGCCACGCTGTATGCGACGCTGGGGGCGATCGCCGGGGTCACGGGGCAGCTCTTCGGCACCGTGAGCGCGAACCCCTGGGCGCTTTTCGCCATCGGGAACCTGCTGCTGATCTTCGGGCTCGCCATGCTCGACGTCCTTCCGGTGCCCGTGCCGCGCCGGCTCCTCGAGAAGGCGAGCTCGTCCGACGGCGGGTCGTACGGCGCGGTCTTCGCGATGGGCGCGATGTCCGGCATCGTGGCGGCTCCCTGCGGCGCCCCGGCCTTCGCCGTCGTCCTGACCTGGGTGGCCGCGACCGGCGCCGGTCTCATGGGCTTCGTCTACCTCTTCGTCTTTTCGCTCGGGATGACCGCCCTGCTCATCGCCGTCGGGCTCTTCTCGGGAACTCTTGCCCTGCTCCCGCGTTCGGGTTCCTGGATGGTGTGGGTGAAACGGGCCGCCGCTGTGATCATGTTCGCCATGGCCGAGTACTACTTCATTCAGGCCGGGTACAACCTCTAGGGGCCCCGGTCGAACGAGGACTTCCCGATGATGCGATACGAAGCAGCCTTCCGCTCCCGACGAAGCGGCCCCGCCGCTTGGACGCTCCTGCTCGGTGTCGGCCTCCTCGTCGGCGCGGGCGCGCCCGTCGCGGCGCAGTCCGGTGGGGTCTCCCTCACGCTCGGGACCCCGGGCCCCGGCGCGGAGCTCGAAGACCTCGACGGCAACCCCGTCCAGCTTCTCGACTACGTGGAGACCGGCAAGCCGGCCGTCCTCGAGTTCTGGGCCACCTGGTGCGAACAGTGCGAGGCGCTCCAGCCGCAGTTCGACCGGCTCCAGGCCGAGTACGGCGACGAAGTGAGCATCGTCGCCGTCGCGGTCGGCGTCTCACAGAGCGTGCGCCGCGTGCGACGTCACGTCGAGGGCCACGACCCCGGCTACCCGTACCTCTTCGACCGGAGGGGCGCGGCGGTCCGGGCGTACAATGCGACAACGACGTCGATCGTGGTCATGCTCGACGCGGACGGGGCGGTGGCGTACACCGGAGTCGGGGTGGACCAGGATCTCGTGGGGGCCGTCGAGGCGCTGCTCGCGCGCTGAGCACCGCCGCCGCGTCAGTGCGGTTCGGAGCGGAAGAAGAAGGAAGGCCCGGCAGATCACTCTGCCGGGCCTTCGCTCGTTCGGGGAGCCTCTCCGGAGCCGCTCAGGCCCCGTCGTCCGGCTCCGGCGTCACGCGGTCGACGACGTCGGCCAGCTCCTCGTACGCCATCGGATCGTTCTGGTTGAACGACTCGACCACGTGGGCGATCCGTCCGTCGGGACCGACGACGATCACCGCTCGGCTGTCGACCATGTTGTTGTCCCTGAGCCCACCTCCGAACGCGGCGTAGGTCGCGCCGTCGTTGGCGGCGTCGCTCAGGAAGAGGAAGGGGAAGTCCTCGTCCTTGAGCCACGACGCTCCCTCCGAGGGAGCGTCGTTCGAGATGCCCATGACGACGACGTTCCGCCCCTCGTTGAACAGACTTGCGTACTGATCACGGTACGCTCTCATCTGGACTGTTCAGCCACGCGTTCGAACGCGGAAGAAGAACGCGAGGACGACCGTCTCGCCGCGGTAGTCGCTCAGTCGAACGGGCTCTTCGAGCACCCCGTGCCTCGTCGCGCCCGGGAGCGCGAAGTCGGGGGCCATCTCGCCCACGGCCAGCAGGCCGCCGTCCTGAGCACCGGCGTCGTTCGGTGCCGCCATCACGAACGCTCCCACGAGCAGCGCGGCGCAGATCGCTTTTCGCATCCGGCCATTCGCTCCAGGGTGTGTTCGGATCACTCGTCGCACGGAATATCGGGAGGTCGCTTCGCTCCGGCCACCCCGAGCACCTCGAGGGCGATGGGTCACTGGGAGGACTCCTTCTTCGCCGGCTTCCTCGCCGCGCCGGCCGCCTTCTTCATCGGGGGCTTCTTGGCCGCGCCGGCCGCTTTCTTCTTCGGGGGCTTCTTGGCCGCACCGGCCGCCTTCCTCTTCGGCGGCTTCTTCGGGGCGCCCGCAGCCTTCTTCGCAGCGGCCTTCTTCCTCGCAGCGGCCTTCTTCTTCGCAGTGGGCACTTTTTTGGTCGTGGCCTTCTTCTTCGCCGCAGCTTTCCTCTTCGCAGCCGGCTTCCTCGTTGCAGCCGGCGCCTCTCCGGTCGCGGTTTTCTTCTTTGCCGCGGCCTTCTTCCCGGCGGGCGCCTTTTTCTTCGGAGCTCTCCTCATGGTCGCGTCGGCCCGACCGCGCTCGAACTCCTCCTTGGCCGCGGCGGCCCCGGACGCGACCCCTTCCGCCATCTCCCTGGCTTTCGCCGCAGCCTTGCGCCCGGCCCTGCGGACCGACTTGCCGGCTTGCCTCACTTCGTGCCGAGCCACCGCCTTCGCCGCGGTCTTCGCCGCCGTGCGCGTCACCCTGGTGGCGGCCTTCCGCGCGCCGGTCTTCACTTTGAGCGCCGCCGCCTTCCGGCTCTTCTCACGCTCTCGCGCGGCTTTCCGCTCCGCTTTGGCGTGCGCCTTGGCCTGCTTCGCCTCCTCCTTGGCGGCCTTCGCCCGGGCCCGCTCGCGCTCGAGCATCGACTTCATCCGCTCCTGCTCGGCCTTCGCCTTTTCCAGCCGCTTCACCGCTTTCTCCTGGGAAGCGAGGGCCTTCTTGAGCTTCGCTTCGGCCTTCGCCTGCGACTCCTTGGCCTTCTTGAGCTTGGATTCCGCCTTCTCCCGAGACTCCCTCGCCTTGGAGAGTGCTCGCTCGAGCTTCTTCGTGTTGCCGTCCGATTTGTCGCCCATGGCTCACTCCGAATCTGGGGGCGGGCAGGGTGTTCGAAGGTACGGTGCCCGCTCGGAGGTGCGCACCACTCAACGTCCCTGTGGCCTTCCGAGGACGGCTTGGACATCTTCTTGCATCCGTCTCCGAGGCGGTGCCCCGACAGCGGATTCTCGCCGGAGGCCGACTCCGATTTACTGGCCCATGCCCGACCCGACTCTTCTCGTGGTGGAAGACGCCCGCGATCACGCGCTGCTCGTCCGTGTGGCGGCGAGGAGAGCCCTTCCAGGTCTCGACGTACGCGTGGCCGGCGACGGTCGCGAAGGCATCGCCTATCTGGCGGGGAACCCCCCGTTCCAGGATCGGCGCTCGCACCCGATGCCGGATCTCATCATCCTGGACCTCCTGATGCCGGAGGTCGACGGCTTCGCGGTGCTCGACTGGATCAACGAGAACCGGGTCCGCTGCGGGCCCGTCGTGGTGCTCACCTCGTCCGACAACCCGGAGCACGAGGCGATGTCGCTGGAGCGCGGTGCCCGGGCGTTCCATCGGAAACCGAAGGAACTGGACGCGCTCGACGGGGTGGTTCGTGCCATCGTGGACCGCTGGCTCGAGTCGGCGGACCCGGCCCTCAGCGCGTCGATTCCGTCGGCTGGCTGAGCTCTTCGGGCACGAAGTCGCGCAGGTTCACGTAGACGACCACGGCCCACACCGCCAGGGCGAGGGCGATCACGACCAGCCCCGTCCGCAGGTCGATCCGGGCGTTTCGGATCCAGCCGAGCACGGCGGTCCGCCTCTCAGAGCGAGATGACGAGGGACACGGTCACGAAGTTGTCGAACTGCTCCTTCGATACCAGAACCTCCTGATCGAGCGGGTTGTTGCCCGCGTCGAAGAGCGGCACGCCGACCAGAGCCGGCTGGTTGTCGAAGAGCATGCGGTAGCTCGTCTTGAGGGCGAGACCGTCGGTCAGAGACACCGAGACGGAAGAGACCCAGTCGAGACGCAGGTCCTCGGTGTCGGCCAGATTCCCATCTCCGATCACGGTCGATTCGAAGTCCGCGGTCGCGGTGAGGTCCCGGAAGAACTCGACCTCGGCCCGCACACCGCCGAAGCCCTCGTCTCTGTCCGGCGTGGGCTCGACGTCCTGCTGGATCGTGTAGGTGCCACCGATGTTGCCCTCGAGTCGGGTGCGCTCGGTGTCGAGAAGGACGTCACCGATTCCCGCGACGAAGGAGTAGCGGTTGTCGAAGCCGGCGAAGGTGTCGCGTTCCCAGCCCGCACCCGCGAAGAGGAAGAGGCGCGATTCACCGAGGTCGCGATCGAAGCGGGCACGCGAGAAGTAACGTTCCGCCGACGTCTCCTCCCGCACCGTCTCGGAGAGCACGAAGTCGTCCTGCCCGGTCCCGGTCGCCACGCGATCGACGAACTCCGAGTTCGCTCGGATTCCGCCGACCTCGAGCTTGAAGCTCCGCACGGGACCCTCGCCCTCGAGTGTCGCCGTGAGCCCGATCGTGGTGGAGCTGGCGTTCCCGGACGCGGTTACGAAGGCAAACTCGGTCGAGTTGGACCACGCAAACGTCTGCGGCCCGTCCTGCGAGGCGGCCGGAACGGCGAAGCCGAGCATGAGAAGGACGAAGAGCGGAACGAAGCGTCGAACATCAGACGGCATGCGAAGCTCCAGTGGACATTGGGTTCGGGACGCGTGCGCGCTGCGTCCGACGCGCTCGTTACGCCGGAGCCGCGCGATGGGTCCCCGGCGGATCCGGCCTCACTCCGCCGGGGTCCGGGCGGCGCTCCGGTCGATCGCGCCTGCCACGGAAGAACGGAGCTCCGCCGCGGTGAACGGCTTGCGGAGCAGGCCTTCGGGCCGGAGCTCGAGCTCGTCGCTCACCGTGGGATCCTCGACGTACCCGGACATGAAGAGCACCGGGGTGTCGGGTGAGGTCACGGCGAGGTGCTCGGCGAGCTCGCGCCCGCTTCGCCCCGGCATGACGACGTCCGTCAGGACGAGGTCGTAGCTCCGTCTCTCCGCAGCGATCCGTTCGATCGCCGTGTCCGCCGACGATACCGCCGCGACCTCGTACCCCGACTCCTCGAGCGAGCGCGCGACGAACCTCCGCACCATGGCGTCGTCCTCGACCACCAAGACGCGTCCGCTCGCTCCTGTCGCGACCGTGGGCCGGGGAGGTGGTGGGCCCTGCACGCCCTCGACTGCGGCGGGGAGGCACACCGTGAGGGTGGTGCCCACGCCTGGCTCGCTTTCGACCTCGACCGTCCCTCCGGATCGCTTGACCACACCGTAGACCGTCGAAAGGCCGAGGCCCGTCCCCTCGCCCATGGGCTTCGTGGTGAAGAACGGCTCGAAGATGCGTGGCCGGATCGTGGGGTCGATGCCCACGCCTTCGTCCGAAACGCTGAGCTCGATCATGGGCAGGCCTTCGCCATCTCCGCGGTCTCCGACCACCCCGGCGGTGCGGAGCACGAGCCGACCTCCTCGTGGCATCGCGTCGCGCGCGTTGAGCACCAGATTGAGCACGATCTGCTCCAGCTCGCCCGGATCCACGTGGACGAGGAGTGGGCCCGGAGCGGCGCGCACGTCGAGCTCGATCGTCTCCTCCAGGATCGGCCCGAGGAGCTTGCCGAGCCCGCCGACGACCTCGTTCACGTCGACGACCTGACGCCCGCTCCGCTGGTGCTGACTGAAGGCGAGCAGACGCCGGGTCAGGCTCGTCGCACGCCGTGCGGCCCGGGCGATCTCGCCGAGGTCCTCGCGCACCGCGTCCTCGTCGGCCAGCTCCTGCTCGAGCAGCTCGACGTTCCCGCCGATCACCGTGAGCAGGTTGTTGAAGTCGTGGGCGATCCCGCCGGCGAGCCGCCCGATCGCCTCCATCTTCTGCGTCTGTCGGAGCTCGGTCTCCGTGCGCTTCTCTTCGGTCACGTCGAGGACGATCATCTCGAAGACCGGGTCGCCGAACGGTCCTTCCACGAGCTTGCCCCCGGCGCGCACGATGATCGGCACTCCGTCGGCCCGGAGCCACGGCAGCTCTTCAGTGGGTACGCGTCCGGTCTCGAGTGCTTCGGCGACCCGTCGGTGTCGGTCCGAGGGGTCCGCGAACAGGGCGTCCGCCCCGACCTCGAGCAACTCGGATTCCGACGCGTAGCCGAGCATCTCGACGAGTACCCGATTGACCTGAAGGAAACAGCCATCTGTGGTTGCTACGTAGAGCCCGACGAGCGCGTTCTCGAAGATCGACTCGAAGCGCTCCCGCGCCTTGCGTTCCGCAGCTTCCGCGCGGTCCCGAGCCGCGAGTGTGAGATTGAACTGCTCCACCACTTCCGCAACCTCGACGGGGGTGCCTTCCGGGACCGGAACCGATCGTCCGGCGCCGGCCGCCCGGGTGCCCTCCGTCAGCTCGCGCAGCGCCGCCGCGATGTCCGAGTACGAGAGCGCGGCGAAGAGGATGCCGAGCAGCATGACGACAAGTGTCGCGCCCACGTGGCCGAGCGCCTCGGCCCGAGCCGGCCCGTACACGACTTCGTCCGAGACCCCGACGTAGACGATCCAGTCGGGCGCGATCTCCACCTGACCCCAGGTGCGCGGCACCCCGGCCAGGTCGGGCCCCGTCGCGACCCAACGACCCGGCGCCACCTCGCGGTCCGAGCCCGTGAGGGGCGG
>JANQME010000173.1 GCA_028280205.1 Longimicrobiales bacterium | reverse complement strand
CAACAGCGCTACCGCGATCATAATCGGAGTGGAGGCCACTGTTCTGGAGGTGAGCTGGTTCGGCGACCGGGCGGTTCCGCTCGCGCTCGGCGAGGCGTTCCACGCGCGCCGGCTCACCCTGCGCTCGAGCCAGGTTGGGCGGATCCCGACGGGGCGGGCGCCCCGGTGGACGCACGCCCGGCGCATGGCGGTGGCCCTCGAGCTTCTGCGAGCCCCCGAGCTGGACGCCCTTGTGACGGGTGAGAGCCCGTTCGAGGCGCTTCCCGATGTCATGGCCGAGCTGGCCCGGGACGGCATCGGGACGCTCTGCCACCGCATCCGCTACACCTGACCGGCCGCCCGACCTCCGGTCGTCGGAGCGTCCGACGACCGACCTTCCAGCACGGAGCCTCCCATGTACAGCCTCAACGTCCGGGACCACTTCATGATCGCGCACAGCTTCCGAGGTGAGGTCTTCGGACCCGCCCAGCGGATGCACGGCGCCACGTACGTCGTCGATGCCACGTTCCGCCGGCCGGAGCTGGACGAGGACGGCCTCGTCGTCGACATCGGCCTCGCGAGCGAGCAACTGCACGCCATCCTCGACGTCATGAACTACCGCAACCTCGACGAGATGGACGAGTTCGAAGGAAGGAACACGACCACGGAGTTCCTCGCGCGCGAGATCTGGGAGCGCCTGGTCGAGGCGCTGCGCGGCGGCCATCTCGGCGAAGGTGCACGCGGCGTCACGTCGATCCGTGTGACGCTGAACGAGTCGCACGTCGCCTGGGGCGCCTACGAAGGTGCCGTGTGAGCGAATCGCTCCACTTCGTCATCCCCGGACCGCTGGATCAGAGGACGGGCGGCTACCTCTACGACGCGCATATGGTGCGCGGGCTCCGTGAGCGCGGCTGGAGCGTGGACGTGCACAGCCTCGACGGGCGCTTCCCCGAGGTCGACGCCAACGCTCGGGACGATCTCGCTCGTACGCTGCGCAAGCTGCCCGATGGCGCACGTGTGATCGCCGACGGGCTCGCGGCCGGCCCACTCCCCGACGTCCTCGAGTCGAACACGGAGCGACTCCGCCTCCTCGTGCTCGTGCACCATCCGCTCGCGGACGAGACCGGGCTCACGGCCGACGAGGTCGTCCGCTTCACCCGGAGCGAGACGGAGGCGCTCGCAGCGTGCACGGGCATCGTCGTGACGAGCGGCTACACCGCGGGCCGGCTGGAGGACTTCGACGTGCCGGCGAGGAAGGTCCGGGCCGTCCCGCCCGGGACGCGCCCGGCCGGCCCGGCGCGAGGGCCCGGCCCCGATGAGCCTCACCGGCTCCTGTGCGTTGCCACGATCACCCCCCGCAAGGGTCACGACGTGCTCGTCGACGCGCTCGACCGCGTCCGCGACCTCGAGTGGTCCTGTACCTGCGCCGGTAGCCTCGAGCGGGACCGTGCATGGGTGCAGCGGATCCGGACGCGGGTCACGGAGCGGGAGCTTCAGCGCCGGGTGGACTTCGCGGGTGAGCACGACGAGGCGGCGCTCGACGTCCTCTACGACCGGAGCTCGCTCTTCGTGCTCGCCTCGCACTACGAGGGGTACGGGATGGCGCTCACCGAGGCGATCGCGCGCGGGCTCCCCGTGGTGAGCACGACCGGCGGAGCGATCCCCTGGACGGTGCCGGCCGACGCGGGGATCCTCGTCGAACCCGCCGACCCCGAGGCGCTGGCGGAGGGCCTGCGAGCAGCGCTCGAGCCCGGACGGCACGGGCGGATGCGGGAGGCCGCCCTCGAGGCGGCGCGAGATCTGCCTGACTGGGACGCGTCCGTCGATGCCTTCGCCGCAGCGGTCCTGGAGCTCGCCCCGTGAGCGAGCACTTCGATCCTTCGTGGCTCGCCCTCCGCGAGCCCGCCGACCACCGATCCCGCGCACCTGCCTTGGCCGATGGGCTGACGACGTGGAGCTCGGAGCGGGCGCGCCGGCGCACGGGGACGAAGCTGGAGGTCGTCGATCTGGCGAGCGGAGCAGGCTCGAACGTCCGCTACCTGGCACCCCGGCTTCCGGGCGGACAGCGGTGGACGCTCGTGGATCACGACCCGGCCCTGCTGCGCGTCGCGCGGGCGGAGGCGCCGGCCGATGTCCGCGTGGAGTGCCTCGTTCACGACCTCGCGTCCGCGCCGCTGCCGCCGCATACGCGACCGGATGTCGTCACCGCCTCGGCGCTCCTCGACCTCGTATCGGAAGCGTGGCTCGGGGCCCTCACGCGGGCCGTGGTCGGACACGGGGCGGCCGCCCTCTTCGCGCTCACCTACGACGGCTCGATCGAGTGGGGCGTGCCCGACCCGGCCGACGAGCTCGTGCGCTCGGCCGTCGATGCCCATCAGCACGGCGACAAGGGGTTCGGCCCCGCGCTGGGCCCGGACGCATCCGCCGCCGTCGCCGCAGCGTTCGGAGCAGAGGGGTATCGCACGGAGGAGCAGGCGAGTCCGTGGCGCCTCGAGGGGCCCGCCGACGTGTCGCTGGCCCGCGCGCTGGTCGACGGATGGCGCGAGGCGGCGATCGAGATCGAGCCCGCACGGCGATCCGAGATCGAGGGGTGGGCACGGCGGCGGCACGAGACGATCGACTCCGGAGCGTTCGCGCTCACGGTCGGGCATCGCGATCTGCTCGCGCTCCCCGCCCCGGGCCTGGATCGTGGAGCATGAGCACCCCTCGGCGATTCACCTCCGGTAGAAGGGCGAGCATCGCACTCCGCTTCGGCGTCAGCCTCGGGGCGCTGTTCCTTCTCTCGCGTCTGGTGGACGCGGAGGCCGTGCTCGTGCGACTGCGCGCGCTCTCGCCGACCTGGGCTACGGCGGCCCTCCTTCTCTCCGTCGTGCAGGCCCTCGTTCTGGCATGGCGGTGGCGGGTGACCGCAAGCCGTCTGGGTGTCGACCTCCCCTACCGGACGGCGCTGAGCGAGTACTACCTCGGCAACTTCCTCAATCAGCTCCTTCCCGGAGGCGTCACGGGCGACGCGGCCCGGGCGTGGCGCTCGGCGCGAACCGGACCCTCCGCGGGCGCGGCGGTGCGCGCGGTCGTCCTCGAGCGCCTTTCGGCCCAGATCGTGATGAGCACGGGCGCCGTCCTCTCCCTGACGCTCCTCCCGGCGGCCGACGCGGCCGTCCGGCTCGCGCTCGCCGGCGCGATCGTGGCGGGCGTCGGCG
>JANQME010000152.1 GCA_028280205.1 Longimicrobiales bacterium | reverse complement strand
GCGCCCGAGCTCGATGTCGGGGGCGATCGACTCGTCTCCCAGGCCGATCGTGAACACCGGCACGCCGGACGCCTGCAGGGGCACGAGCGCCTGAGTGAGCGCGCGGTCCTCGTTGTGGGCGCCGTCCGAGACCATGACGAGGCCGGAAAGCGGCACGCCGGCGAGCTCCTCGCGTGCGCCGTCGAGGGCGGTCGCGAGGTCGGTGTGGGTCCCGTCGTAGGTCAGCTCGTCGAGTCTGTCAATGCGGCGCGCGACGTCCGAGAAGCGGAAGAAGCGCAGCACGAACCGCTCGGAGAGCCTCGTGAGGAGCTCGCTCTCCGGACCGAACGCCTCACCCGTGAAGTCACTTCGGATCGACCCGTCCTCGTTCTCGAGTCCCATGCTGCGGGAGTCGTCGACGAGGACGCCCACGAAGTTCTGCTGCGGCACCACGGTCTCGAGTACGAGCGTGGGCTGCATGAGGCAGAGGACGATGACGCCCAGAAGCGCGACGCGCAGCCCCGCCATGATCCCGCGGTCGGCGACCGTGCTGCGTCCCCGCGCGATCGTGTAGGTCGCGACGGCGCTCGCTGCCAGAAGTCCGGCCAGGCCCAGCCAGAGGCGGGTGGAGGCCGGCGCGCCGAGCGCGATCTCGCCCTGCTCGAAGGCGAGGCTGCGGTACTTGAAGAGGAACTCGAAGAGCGCGTCCACGGCCGCCTCAGTGGCTCATGCCGTAGACGATCATGTTCGCGCCCAGCTCGTAGGCGAAGGTCGAGTACTCCAGCGGATACATCGGAGACTCGGCCCACTCCCACGCGTCGCCGAGGTCGGTGTTCCAGTTGATGACGACCATGAGCCGGCCGTCGTCGTCCATGATCCCCCGCACGTACGGTACGTACCCGTCCCGCTCGTGGGTGCGGTATCCGCTGGCCCCGTTGTTGATGTTCGGAACCTGCAGGATCTCCTCGATGTCGTAGTACGCCGAGAAGAGCGGGTGGGAGAGCTCCAGGTCGACGATGGGACGATCCGGAAAGACGCGCCGGATGTTCCACTCGAACTGCGCCCATTCGCGGGTGCCCCAGAAGTCGTCGACGATGAGGAAGCCGCCGGCCTCGAGGTAGCTGCGCAGCCCCTCCACCTCCTCGTCCGTCATGTTCATCCGCCCGACCTCGACGGCGTACAGCATCGGGAAGCGGCGCAGGTCGGGATCATCGAGCCGAATCGCGTTCTCCCAGTCGTACGCGTTGAGCCGTACGAGGCGCTTGAGCACGATGAGGAACTGGCGGTCCCCCTTGGGATAGTCGGTCGCCCAGGATCCTCCTCGCCTCCCCCCTCCGTACCAGCCCCGTCCTCCGCCCGAGTAGACGGCGCGCGTCCAGTAGAACGGCCAACGGCCGGGCGTCTCGTCGGGGTCCATGCGAGGCCCGATGGAGCCACCGGTCATCGGCCGCCCCACGGCGGGTGGGGCCTCCTGGCCGAGGAGCGTCGAGACCCGTGGGTCCGATTGCGTCGAGGTCCGCTCCCACGGCGCATCGGCCGACGGCTCCCGGGACCGTTCTCCTTCCGCGAACGTGCCCGGTGCTCCGTCCGACCCCTTCCGTGTCCCCGGGCCTCCGCACGCGGCCGCGAGGAGTGCGACCGCGCAGAGGCCCGCGAGGGCACCGGAGTGAGAGAGTCGCCTCATGCCACGTCCCGTCTGAGCAGGGAGGGAACGGATCGTACGGCCCCGTCCACGTTTTGTTTCCTGAGCACCGCCGACCGCGAAGCGCGAGGGCTCGCCTCCGCTTCCGAGCGACACCGACTGCCGCACGACCGCTGGGATGGAGCCGGCGTCGAGCCCGGGTCCGAGACGCGACGGTACGGCCGGGGCGGTAGATTCGACAGCGCCCGGAGAGAACCCTCCCGGCGCCGCTTCTCGTAAGGGAGCGCGCCCTGCCGGTGGCATCTCGCGCCGACCGGGCGCGCACCCGGAACACGCCATCGCACCGATCGGGACCAACATGACGCAAGAGCCGATGACCGTTGCCTCGCGCGGCGTGACCCTGCGCGACTTCGCGATCTTCCAGGCGAAGCTCTTCCTCGACGGCATGAAGGACTTCCTGGCGATCTGGCTGTCGACCGGCGCGATCATCCTCGACGTGATCGCCGGACGGGGAAGACGACCGCGCCTCTTCTACTCCGTCGTGCGTGCGAGTGAGCGCTTCGACAAGTGGATCAACCTTCACAGCGTGGTCGAGCGCATGGACGAGATCGAGACGGACGACGGTCTCTTCGGAGCGAGCGCGGCCGGGGACGACACGCTCATCGGCCAGATCGAGCAGCTCGTCCGGGGCGGAGACGTGCCCCGGCGGCTGCACCGCACGGACGGTCGAAGCGCGGACGGTGGTCCCGAGCGCGGAGCCCCCGGGAAAGAGTCCCGGACGCCCGGTGTCC
>JANQME010000129.1 GCA_028280205.1 Longimicrobiales bacterium | reverse complement strand
GCTCGGAGACCAGCGACGTCATGCGCTGTTCGTCGGCCTCCAGCTCGTCGATGCGCGTCGAGGCCGTTTCCTCACGGGCGCGGTACTGTTGCAGAGCGGTCTGGTGCTCGACTTCGACGAAGCGGAGCTCCGCGACCTCGCTCAGCCGGTCCTGCCGCAGGCTCCCGAGGAGTGCCATCCGTTCCTGGAGGTCGTCGTTGCGCTCGATGAGCTCGCCTTCGAGCGAGCGGACGCGGGTCACCAGCGCCTGGTCGAAGGCGGCGATACGCTGGAGGTACCGGTACCGGTTGAGAAGGTCGGTGAACGAGCGGGCGCCGAGCAGGACCTGGACCGTACGGGCCGGGCCCATCTTGTAGATGTCGCGCAGCCGCCGATGCAGGACCGCCTGCGAGGCCGAGAGGTTCTCGCGCGTGACCAGGAGGTCCCGGGTCGTGATGTGGATCTGCTCGGCGGTCGTCTCGGACTGGAACTCGACCTCCGCCAGGACGGATCGCGACGCCGAGAGGCGCCGCTCCACGTTGGCGAGCTCCTGGGCGGCGTCGCGCACACGGTTGCGCACGTCGCCGATCTCTCGCTCGAGCCGCGCGCGCTCCTCGCGGATCTGCTCCAGGCGCCGCTGACTCTGGCGGATCTCCCGATCGAGCTCCGGCGTCTGCGCGTGGAGCAGGGTCACGATCTCCGGTGCGCAGAGAAGGACTCCGGTCAGCGAGAGCGTGCCGAGGCGGACGACGCGCGGCACCGTCAGACTTCCCGCAGGTGACGTCGGATGGCGAGCGCGCTCGAGAACATCCCGAAGACGCTCCCCACCGCCAGTCCGCCGAGGATCCAGGTGCCCGGTACCCACGCGATCTCGAAGAGGTAGGAGTAGACGCCGCGGTACGTCCCGTAGGTGAGCAGGCAGGCCAGGATTCCGCCCCCGAGCCCTGCGATGGCCCCCTCGAGCAGGAAGGGCCGCCGGATGAAGCTGCTCGTCGCGCCGACGAGCCGCATCACGTAGATCTCCTCGCGTCGCGCGAAGATCGCGATGCGCAGCGCCGTGCCGATGATGAGGGCCGCCACGAGCGCGAAGGCGCCGCCCAGGACGGCGGTGGATGCGAGCCCGATGCGACGCAGCGCGAAGAGCCGGTCCACCCACTCGCGCCCGTACTGCGCGTCTTCGACGAACGGGTAGCCCTCGGCCGCGGCGGCGACGCGCTCGACGACCCGGGGGCTCCGGTCGCCGGGCCGCAGCTCGATCTCGAGCGACTGGGGCAGCGGATTGACCTCGGCCGTCATGAAGAGCTCGCCGAATTCCGGTAGCTCGGTCCGCGCCCGCTCCAGAGCATCGCGCTTCGACACGTAGCTCACGAGTCGGACCTCGGGGATCGCCGTGAGCTCTTCGAGGACCATGTCGATCTCGCTCTGGCGGGTGTCGTCGCGCAGATACACGACGACCTCGACGCGCTCCTCGATGGCGGCGAGGGCGAGCTGGAGGTTGTAGGTGGCGAGGGCGAAGAGCCCGACGACGAAGAGGGCGAGGCCCACCATGGCCGCCGAAAGCCCCGCCAGGACCGGCGCGCGCCGGAAGGCCGCGAGCGCCTCGCGCACCGCGTAGCTCACGGAGTCGGCTCGCCTCCCGCCTCCGACGGCCCGACTGCGGATTCCACCGCGGTGGGTGCCGTGGCGGGGGCATCGACAGCCGGCTCGGGCGCTTTCGTTCCGGTGGGCTCAGCCTCCTCCGCCCCAGGGAGGTCAGCCTCCTCCGCCCCGGGGCGCTCGGCCGCCTCGGAGTCGTAGACGGGGCGACCGGGGTCGAGCTCGAGGACGCGGGCGATGGGATGCCTGCGCATGACCTCCAGATCGTGCGTCGCCATGAGAACGGCCATCCCCTTCGCGTTGATGTCCCAGAAGAGGTCCATGACGCCGCGTGTGGCCCGGTCGTCGAGGTTGCCCGTGGGCTCGTCGGCGAGCAGGACGTACGGGTCGTTGGCGAGCGCGCGGGCGATCGCCACGCGCTGCTGCTCCCCGCCCGAGAGCTCGTTCACGTCCGCGCCGACCTTGGGGGCCAACCCGACCTGCGCCAACAGTCGTTGTGCCTTCGGCTGAATCGCTCTCTGCGGGGTGCCGGTGACCTCCAGCACGAAGGCGACGTTCTCCAGCGCCGTTCGACCGGGCAGGAGGCGGAAGTCCTGGAAGACGAAGCCGACGCGCCGCCGGACCTTCCACAGGTCGCGCTCGGTCACACGCTCCGAGGAGTAGCCGCTCACGCGGACCTCTCCCTCGGATGGCCGGTCGGCCATGTGGATGAGGCGGAGGGTCGTCGACTTGCCGGAGCCGGAGTGACCCGTGAGGAAGGCGAACTCGCCCTTCCGGATGTGGAAGGAGACGTCCCTGAGCGCGTGCCCGCGCCGCGGGTACTCCTTCGAGACGTGGCTGAGTTTGATCACCGGATCAGGTGGCGCAACGAGACCTTGCTCCGGGAGACAAGGTTAGACATCGGCAGAAGGGGTGTCAAAGCGATTCTCGGCGAGGCGCGCAGCCAGTCGGAGTGCCTCGACCATCGACGCCGCGTCAGCCTTCCCGGAGCCGGCGATGTCGAACGCCGTTCCGTGGTCCGGCGACGTCCGGACGAAGGGCAGGCCGAGGGTGACGTTCACGCCGGAGCCGAACGAGACCGTCTTGAACGCCGCCATCCCGACGTCGTGGTAGGGCGCCACGACGGCGTCGAAGGCGCCGGCGAGCGCCCGCGCGAAGACGGTGTCGGCCGGCAGCGGCCCTTCCACGGAAGTCCCCTCGGCACGTGCGGCCTCGACGGCCGGTTCCATCACGCGGGCTTCCTCGTCCCCGAAGAGGCCGCCGTCGGACGCGTGCGGATTCAGGGCGCACAGCCCGATGCGCGGCTCGCCGATCGCCCACTCCCTACGGAGCGCGGCGTCCAGCAGTGCGATCTGCCTCCGGAGCAGCTCCGTCGTGACCGCCATCGGCACGGAGGCGAGCGGGAGGTGGGTCGTGGCGAGAAGGACCCGAAGGGGGGCTTGGAGGCGGGTCCGCTCCGCCGCCATGAGCATGCCCACGTCGTCGACCTCGGCGAGGCGGGCCAGAAGCTCGGTCTGGCCGGGCACGGTCCACCCGGCCGCGTGAAGCGACGGCTTGTGGAGGGGTGCGGTCACGATCGCTCTCGCCTCTCCCGAGATCGCGGCACGCACCGCCGCCTCGATGGCTCCGGCCGCGAAGGCGCCCGCGTCGGCGGACGCGATGCACGCGTCGAACGCGTCGGCGCGCGCACGCGCGGCGGCGGCGGAGAGCTCTTCCAAGGAGAGCGCGCCATCGGGGCCGATGATCCGGACGGGGACGTCGGGCCGTTCGGCGGAGAAGGTGGTGAGGGCCGCCTGCGTCACCTCGGGGCCGATGCCCCGGGGGTCGCCCGGCGTCACGAGGAGTGGCTGCGCCACCTACATCCGGATCCGGATGTGCGTCCGTTCGCGCAGGGCCGCGACGAGCTGCTCACGCTGACGCTCCTGCAGGATCATCGCGGTGAGCTGGGGGCGGACGTCCTCGAAGGTGTACGCGCCGGCTTCCCGGACCTCGACCACGTGGATCAGGGCGACGCGCGACTCTCCGGTCGGGAGCACGTACTCCAGCGGCCCGACGAACTGGCCGGTCGTTGCGGTGCGCAGCACCCCGTACGCGGCCGGCAGCTCCGAGAGCTGATCGAAGGCGAAGGTGAGCGAGTCGGGCGCCGCCGGATCCGAGTGCTCCCGGGCCAGCTCCGCCATCGACGTCCCGGCCTGCGCCTCGGCGTAGAGCTCCTTGGCCAGCTCCCGGGCCCGCGCCACGTCCTCCTCCGTCTTCTCGGGCACGATCAGGATGTGGCGCGCCTGGATCTCGGACAGGCGAGCCCGCTCCATCTTGATGATGTGGAAGCCGAACTCCGACTCGACGACGGGGCTCACCTCGCCCGGAATCAACGAGAAGGCGGCATCCTCGAACGCGCGCACCATGCGGCCCCGACGGAACCACCCGAGGTCACCGCCGAGCTGCGCCGAGCCCGGGTCGTCGGAGTACTCGCGCGCCAGGTCGGCGAAGTCCTCTCCGGCGCGGACACGCTCCAGCAGCGAGTCGGCCAGGGCGCGCGCGTCGGCGACCGCCTCGTCGGTCGACTCGGGAACGAGCACGACCTGGCGGAAGGTCAGGAGCCTCGGGCGCTGTCCGATCTGGCTGCTGGCCTCCAGGAAGCGCGCCCGCAGCTCGTCCTCCGTAACCGGTACCGGGGCGACGTCCCGGAGGTGGAGCTGGAAGTAGAGCTGCTGGATGTTCTCCGAGCGCGCATCCTGCGTGAGCATCTCACGATACTCGGAGAGCGTGAGCGCCTCCGCGGCGAGCGCCTGCTGGAGAGCCGCCTGGCCCCCGAAGTCTGTGGTGAGCTCCTGGATGCGCTGGTTGACCCGCTCCTCGATCAGCGCCTCGTCGACGGTTAGGAGCGAATCCTTGGCCGCCGCCTGCAGGATGACCAGGCGGTCGACGTACTGATCGAGCACCTGGCGGAAGAACGCCTCGTACGCGGGGTCGTTGGGCGGAGGAACCGGGAGGCCCTGCAACGCCATGCGCTGGATCTCCTCCTGCACCTGCGTCGCGACGACGACCGAGTCGCCGACGACCGCGAGGAGGCGATCCACGACGTCCTCACCCCCGATCTGGGCGGAGAGAGGCAGGGGGAGCCAGGCGGCGCAGAGGCCGGCGAGCAGGAGTCTGTGTGTCATCCAAGGTCGTAAACCGGGACGGTCGGGGTGTTTCGCGCGAGTCATCGCCCGCTTCCACCACCGGGTGCGGCCGCCGAGTCGACGAGGGCGCCCTCGACCGGCGAGAGCTGGCGCTCGGACCGGATCTCGGCCACCCGCAGGATCACCTCGCCCACGCCGGCCTCCAGAACGGTGGCGGCGCGACCCTCCCGGAGCTGGAAGGCGACGAGGCCCAGGGGCACGACCGGGGTGGCCCCCGTCAGGACGTTCGTGAGCGCGGCCTCGACGGCCCGGCCCACCGCCGGTTCGAGCGCTTCTCCCGGCGCACGATCGAGCTCCATGAGGCCGAGCGCGCGCGCGGCGCTCCGGAGCTGGGCGCGGGCACCCTCCACGAGGACGTCGAGGCTGTCCCGCCCCGGTCGAAGTCCCGCCTCTTCGGCCGACTGCACGAGGAGCTCCCGGCGGGCGAGGCTCATGAGGAAGCTCTCGAGCGCCCCCTCCTCGCTCTGTTCGATCTGCCGACGGAAGGCAGGCGACTCCATGCGGACGAGCCGGCGAGCGTCCCGAACCGCGACCGAGCCCCCGTCCCACTCGACGAGCGCGCGCCGCTCCGCACGTCCGGAGAGCGTCGATCCCGGGTTCGCGGCGACTTCACGGAGGACGTCGACCGCACCCTCCGTGACGCTCGGTCCGACCCGGTCGAGCAGACCGGCCACGAAGACGGACTCCGCCTCCTGTACCATCCGCGTCTGAATCTGGCGTCGGTACTGGACCGCGACCCGGTCGAAGTCCTGCACCCGTCGGTCCTCGAGGCGGATGAGATGAAGCCCCATGGGGGTCGTGACCACTGCGCTCGTCTCGCCGGGCTCGAGCGCGAGCGCGGCCTCCTCGAAGGGCGCCACCATGTCTCCGCGACCGAAGTAACCCAGGTCGCCCCCGTTCGCCGCCGAGCCGGGGTCCTGGCTGTACTCGCGCGCCAGCGCCTCGAAGCTCTCCCCCGCGAGGATGCGCGAGCGCAGGTCGCCGAGGAGCGCGGTGACGCTGTCCCGTTGGGCGACGTTCGCCTGGAGTGGGAGCTGCAACATGATGTGTCGCGCCCGGATCTCGAGCGCGGGCTCCTCCGCCTCGTAGCGCGCCCGCAGCTCCGCGTCGGTGACGAACGTGTCCACCTGGATCACGGAGTCGCGGAGCTGGAAGACCATCGCCTGCGAGACCTGCTGCATCACGATCGGCTCGAGGTCGAGGCTCGGGAACGTCGAATCTCTCGCCACGGCCTCGGCGAGAAGGGTGTAGTCGATCCAGAGGTCGGCGAGCGTCTCCACGACCTGGACCTGCGCGGCGAGGTTCTCCTGGTCGACCAGGAGCTCGACCGCCTCGTCCACCGTGAGGCGGTGGGCGGAGACACGCGCGACCAGCCCCTCGTCGCTCGCGTCGGAGCCGCAGGCGCCGGCCGCCGCGGCCGCGACGACCGAGGCGACCGCTCGCCGATGGTTCAGCATGTTCACCTTCTTCGGACCTCGCTGCCTCTGAGAATCGGTTACGCCGCGCTCCGGCGGGCGGACGCGAGCGCCGAGAGCGCGACCAGCACGGTGTCGAGGATCGGTTCCGTCCCGTTCTGTTCGATCTCGACGGACAGCGGGTGCACCCGGAGCACGTCCATCCGTGCCTGTCGTTGCGTGAGCGGGCCCTCGAGGACCGCCATCCGCGGCACGACCCCCTCCCGGAAGCTGAGACGCGCGGAGTGCTTCCGGACGATGGCCCGTTCGAGCCCCAGCGAGCGGCCCAGGACGCGCACCCCCGCTGCGTCCAGCAGCCTCTCGGCCTCCGCCGGCAGCGGTCCGAACCGATCCACGAGCTCGGACTCGAGGTCCTCGATCTGGGTCCGCCCGGTCGCCTTCGACAGACGCCGGTAAAGATGGAGCTTCTGGCCGGAATCTGAAACGTACGGGTCGGGCAGGTACGCCGGCCCGTCCAGCGAAACGTCCGGATCCGGGTGCTCGACGGCTTCCTCGCCCTTCTCGATGCGCTCGACCGTCTTCCGGAGCAGCCGCATGTACGCGTCGAGCCCGACCTGGGTGGCGAAGCCGGACTGATCCGCGCCCAGGAGGTTGCCCGCACCCCGGAGCTCGAGATCGCGCAGCGCCACCGAGTAGCCGGAGCCGAGCTCGGTGTAGTGCTCCAGGACGCGCAGCCGCCGGGCCGACTCCTCGTCCACGTCGTCCGGAACGAGCAGGTAGCAGTAGGCCCGTCGATCGGAGCGGCCCACGCGACCGCGGATCTGGTAGAGCTGCGAGAGGCCGAAGCGGTCCGCCCGATCAACGATGAGCGTGTTCGCGTTCGGGACGTCGAGCCCGTTCTCGATGATCGAGGAGCAGACGAGGATGTCGATCTCGCCGTCGACGAAGGCACGCATCGCTTCGTCCAACTCGCCGGCGGGCATCTGCCCGTGCGCGACGCCGAGAGTCGCGTCCCGGACGAGCGCCCCGATCTCCTCCGCCACGGTGTAGATCGTGTCGATGCGGTTGTGCAGGAAGAACGCCTGCCCCCCGCGGTCGAGCTCGCGGTGCAGCGCCTCGGCGATGAGCTGGTCCGTCCAGGGGAGCACGTGCGTGAAGATCGGCATCCGGTCGCGCGGTGGGGTCCGGATGAGCGAGAGGTCGCGGATTCCCGAAAGCGACAGGTACAGGGTGCGTGGGATCGGAGTGGCGCTCAGCGTGAGCACGTCGATCGTCGCGCGCAGCCGCTTGAGCCGCTCCTTGTGCTTCACGCCGAAGCGCTGTTCTTCGTCGACGACCAGCAGGCCGAGATCCCTGAAGAGTATGTCCTTCGAGAGGAGTCGGTGCGTCCCCACGACGATGTCGACGTCGCCCCCGGCCAGGCGTGCGAGCAGCTCCTTCTGCTCCTTCGCCGTGCGGAAGCGGGAGAGCGAGCCGACGCGGACGGGGTAGTCGGCGAGGCGCTCCTCGAAGGAGTGGCGGTGCTGCTCGACGAGAATCGTGGTGGGCGCCAGCACCGCGACCTGCTTGCCGTCCTGCACGGCCTTGAACGCCGCCCGGATCGCGACCTCGGTCTTGCCGTATCCGACGTCGCCGCAGACGAGGCGGTCCATGGGGCGTTCCGACTCCATGTCGCGCTTCACGTCCTCGGCGGCCTGCCGCTGGTCCGGCGTGTCGTCGTACAGGAACGACGACTCCATCTCCATCTGCCAGCGGGTGTCCGACGAGAAGGCATGGCCGCGGGCGGTCTGGCGACGCGCGTACAGCTCGAGCAGCTCCGCGGTCATCTCCTCGATGACCTTCTCGGTGCGGCTCTTGAGATTCTTCCAGCGCTTGCCGCCGATGCGGTGGAGGCTCCTGGGACGGGCTTCGTCCGACTCCCCGACCCACCGCTCGATCATGTCAAGCTTCTCCACCGGCAGGCGCAGCCGCTCGCCGCCGGCGTACTCGATCGCGAGGACCTCCATGTCCTGACCGCCGATCGTGAGGTGCTCGAGCCCCTTGTAGAGACCGATCCCGTGGTCCATGTGGACGACGAAGTCGCCGGGCGTGAGCTGCGCCAGGCTCTCGAGGGCGACCGAGCCCCGGAAGCGACGGGAGCGGCGCACGCGCCGGGGCCTGCGGAAGATCTCGTGGTCGTTGAGCACACGCAGCGGCGGCTCGGCGCACGTCAGCTCGAAGCCCCCCGCGAGGGCGCCGAGGCCGAGCCGCGTGCCGGGAGGCAGCCGGCCGGCCCCGCCGAGGATCTCTTCCAGCCGCTCGAGCTGGCCTCGATTGTCGCAGAGCAGGAGCGTCTGCTCGCGGCGGGCCGCGCCGTCCTGCAGGTACGACTCGAGTCGCGCCATGTCCCGGTCGATGGTCGGAACGGGAGCCGCCTCGATGGCGTGGGTCGTGTCGTCGTGCTCCACGAGCGCCAGGCGCGGCAGACGCTCGAGGAGGGAGGCCATCCCGTCGGGGTCGAGGAAGAGACCGCCCGGCTCGGGAGGGGCGGCACCCGAGTGGACGAGACTGTCGTACAGCGTCGTGACGCGCTCCCACGTCTTCTCGCTCTCCACCCGGGTCGAGCCGTCCCCGAGTCGGACGATCACGGTATCGGCCGGGAGCAGTTCCAGGAGCGACCGGGAGAGCGTCGTCTCCGCTTCGGGGCCGGAACGCCGGAAGTCGACCGGCAGGACGTGTGTCTCGTGTACCTCCTTCGACGAGCGCTGGCTCGCGACGTCGAACGTACGGATGGAGACGATCTCGTCATCCCAGAACTCGATGCGTACCGGATCGCCGGCCGAGACGGAGAAGACGTCGAGGATGCCGCCACGCACCGCGAACTGCCCGACCTCCTCGACCATGGGCACGCGCTCGAAGCCCCGAGCCTCGAGCTCTTCGGGCAGCTCCGAGAAGGTGGCCTCGTCGCCGACGCGGAAGGTCGTGCGGAGCTCCGCGAGCCGGGCGGGGATCGGCACACGCTCCTGCAGCGCGCGGGCGGTCGTCACGATCACCTTCGTGCGGCCCGCGAAGAGCGCCTCCACCGCCTCCACCCGGAGTCCGCCGATCTCCACGTGGGTCTCCGACTCCTCGTACGGGAGCGCCTCCTTCTGCGGATACATGTGCGACTCCTCGGCGCCGTCGAGGAGCGTCTCGAGGTCGGTCTCAACCGAGACCGCGTCCCGCGGCGACGGAGTGACGAGCACGAAGACACGCTCCGGGTGCCTGCGGTGCAGCGCCCCGACGACCGCCGGCCCGAGGGAGCCGAGCGCGCCCCCCAGCGTCCGCAGCTCACCCGGGGACGGGAGATCGTCTGCGAGCGTGTCGAAGGCCGGCGACGAGGCCACCGCCCGCAGGACGGCGTTACTCGACTCCACGGGTCACCGTTTCGGGAGTCAGCGGGACGGACGCCGTCCGGCGCCGCTGACCGGACGTGGCCATGAGTCCCTCGGCGGCGAGGAGGACAAGGACCACGAGCAGGAACGGCCACCACAGCTCGGGACCCTGTCGCGCACGGAAGACCGCGCTCTCCCACGCGCCTCCCCGTCCGACCTCGACCACCCGGCTGCCGATCGCGGCCTCCAATCGGTCGGAGTCCAGACGCTCGAGGCGGCTTTCGGAGACAGGCGGGTTGAGCGCGGCGACGGAGAGCACCGTATCCGCGGCCAAGAAGGCGTAGAAGCCCGCACGGCCTGTCGCGCGCACGGTTCGGGTGCCGTCCACCTCCACCTCCTCGCCGCCGGGCAGGCGGACGTGCGTCGCGCCCGCGGGGGCCGGCAGCCGCGAGCCGGTCTCCCGCTCCATGTGCACGCCCCCCGCGCCGCTCCACTCGCCGGTGACCCACTCGGCGAAGCGAAGCATCGCCGTGGAGACCGGAAGGGAGGTGCCGTCGGCGTCGAGCGGCGAGGCGACGAGCAGGTAGCGTCTCCCCGACGCGTCCGTCCCGTCCACCGCCCACGGTCCCCCCGCGGCCTCGGCGAGCGTACGGACCGGGGCCGGCGGGTCGCCCTCGAGGCGGAGGCCGTAGCTGCGCCGCACGCGCACGCCGGAGAGTAGGGGGACCGGCCCGCCCTCTTCGATCCTGCTCTCCCCGGACGCTCGCGTCGGCTCGACCCGCCAGGGGATGCCCGCGTCCGCGAGGCGGCGGTTCAGCGCGGGCAGGAGGGTGGGGTCGTCGGGGGGCAGCACCAGTGCGGCCGCCCCGGAGGGGCGCTCGGCGAGGCCGGCCCCCTCCGAGGAGAGCAGGAGGTCGGCGCCGTCGACGGAGACGGCCCGGATCCGCTCCGCTTCCTCGAGGACCGCGAGGGCCTCGCGGAAAAAGAGGCCGGGATCTCCTGCGACGGCGACCGCGGGTGCCGGGCGGGAACGGTAGGCGAAGTACCGCCGGTCGTCCGCGCGCAGCGCGTCGGGGTCGGCGTCGGCGTACCCCCGCACCCACCCCGACCCCGACGGCGGAAGGGCGATCGTGGTCTGCGCCCCGGGCGGGAGCGTGGCGGCCCCGCGGATCCGCTCGTTCACCACGAGGCGGAGCGGGACGTGCGCGGTATCCGCGTCGGTTGTCGCCTCGAGCGCGCCGACCGTGACCTCGGTGCGGCGGCCTTCGAGAGGCGGCAGTCCTGCACCGACCGTCACCGAGACGAGGGCCCGGTTCGTCGCGGGCTCCGCGCCCGTCCACACGAGCACCGGAACCTCGTCGCCGAGCGCGTCGTCCATCCGGGGGAAGGCGCTCGCCTGGAGGTCGGAGAGAAGGTGGATCTCCCGCTGCTCGAGGGTGGAGGTCTCCAGCAGGCGCGCTGCCCGCTCGAGTGCCGCCGACAGGTCTCCCGCGGCGTCGCTCGGCTCGGTGGCCTCGACGGCCGCCCGCGCCTCCGCCTCACTGCCAGGGATCGCCGGAAGCCAAGGCTCACCGGCCCGAACCACCCAGAAGCGGTCTTCCGCGGTCGCCGCGTCGAGCGTCTCGAGGGCGAGGGCCTTCAGCTCGTCGAGCACCCGCAGCTCGCCCGCCACGCGCCCGCTGCTCATCGAGTTGTCGAGGACGATCACGACCGCCGTGGGAGGGTGGGACGCTCCGCGGCCGGCGAAGAAGAGCCGCGCACCGGCGCCCACCAGGAGCAGCAGCGCCCCGACCCGGGCAAGCATCAGGAGGATCTGCCGGAGCCGGATCTGGCGCGCGTGCTCGCGCTCCGTCCGCTCCAGGTAACGGAGCGCCGGGAAGCTCAGCCGACGCGTCTCGTGACGCTGGAAGAGGTGCAGCCAGATCGGAACGGCGATCGCCGCTCCGGCGAGCAGAAAGAGGGGACTGAGTGCACCCATCGGACCGTCTAGCCGAGGCGCTCGCGCTTGCGGAGGTACGCACGCAACGCACGCGCCATCGGGCGGTCCGTGTCGACCACCTCGTACCCGATGCCGTGGGGGCGAAGGTCCCGCTGCCACTCGGCGAGCGCCTCGCCGACCGCCTCGCGGTACTCGGAGCGTATGTCCGCCACGCTCACCAGCAGCTCCTGGTCCGTCTCCGGATCGTAGAAGCGGGCCTCCGAGGCGGGCGGAAGCTCCCGCTCACCGGGGTCGATCAGGTGGAAGACGAGGACCTCGTGGCCGTGGTGACGGAGGAACTTCAGCGCCGTGAGGGTTCCCTCCCGCTGGACGAGCAGGTCGGACAGGAGCACCACGAGCCCCCGGCGTCGAAGCCGGATGGCGAGCTCGCGCAGCGCGCTCTCCGCGGACGTGCCTCCTCCGGCCTCAAGCGCCCCGAGCCGGCGGGCGACCTCGTGCCACTGCCGCCGGCCGCCGCGGGCCTGCACCCGATCCACGATGCGGTCGTGGAAGGCGGCCATCCCGACGCTGTCGCCCTGCCGGAGCAGGATGAGCGCGAGGGAGGCGGCGAGGTGACGGGCGTACCACATCTTCGTGGGCTGGACGTCCGGGTCGGAGCTCCACCCCATCGACTCGCTGACGTCGAGCAGAAGGTACGCGCGCAGATTCGTCTCCTCCTCGAACTGCTTCACGTAGTAGCGGTCGGAACGCCCGTACATCCGCCAGTCGATGTAGCGCAGGTCGTCGCCGGCCTGGTAGGCACGCAGCTCAGCGTACTCGGCGGAGAAGCCCCGGTGCGGGGAGCGGTGGAGACCCATGATGAATCCCTCCACCACCTCGCGCGCGATGAACTCGATCCCGCCGAGCTGGGCGAGGTCGGAGGGCGCGAGCAGGTCGGCCCGGCGGGCCGCGGAGGAGGTCTGGTCGGTCATCGGAGCCCTGGAAGCTACCGGGGGGTCCCGCCCCCCTCAACGCCCCACCTTCGGTCGCATGGTGTCCTCCTCGGGTGACACCGACCACGGCTCCGGCCCGGATTTCGGTGGCTTACCGATGGCACGCCGGTTGCGCCTCCTCGGTCGTGCACGCCGACGTTTCGGCCCGAGGAAGAAACCATGCTCCACTTCGACCCCCATGCACGCGCTCCGCGACACGCACGCGCCCCGCGACACGCCCTGCTCGCACTCGCGGCGACGTTGGGGTGCCCCGTCGTCCTGACCGGTCAGGAGCCCGATTCGCTCGAAGCCCGGCTGGGCCTGGACCGGGGCGAGCAGGCGGTCGTGGAGACGGGAGCGGACGTGCGCATCTACTACCGGGTGAGCGCGGACGCATGGGTGGCGATCTTCCGGGTGGACACGGAGGGCCGCCCCGAACTCCTCTTCCCACAGCATCCGGAGGCAGACGCGCGGGCTGCGGGGGGGCGCGAGTATCGTCTCCTCCTCCCCTCCGACCGACGGTGGCGGGTGGCGGACGATCCCGGGCACGGCTCCTTCTTCATGATCGCGTCGCCCGAACCGCTCGACTTCTCCCTCTTCGACTTCGATCCGGAGGCGGGCTGGGACCTCTCCGTCGCGGGCGAGGCCGTGTACGAGGACCCGTACGAGGCGATCGACGACTACGTGGTCGCGGTCCTCCCGGAGTGGGAGCAGGTCCCTTATGCGCTCGACTTCGTCCCGTATGAGGTGGTGGAGGCCGGGACGCTCGACCGGCGCAGCCCCGCGGACCGCGCCGTGATCGCGGCGCTGCCGCCGGCGCCTTGGGTGGCGCCCCGGGTGTTGATCGCCGGCGCGTACCTTGCGCCGCGCTATCGTTTGCCGGCCCGCTGGCTCGGGGTGCGCTGGCGCTACCGGCCGCACTACGGACCCCCGCCGCCGCGGTGGGTCCCCTGCTGCCGCCACCCGGGCGATCGGGCCCGCGCGTACCGTCCGCCGAGGTACGCACCGCCTCCGCCCCGCTACAAGGAGCCGGCGGTCCGCCGTCCGTCGCGCGTGCGGCCGGAGTCCCGGCGCCCGGCGGCGCGCCCCGCGCAGACACGATCCGGACGGGTTCGACCGGCCCAAGTCGTGCGGCCCCCGCGCTCGGCCGCTCGCCCGGCTTCGCAAAGGGCCGCCTCGACGCCGCGAGCGCCGTCCCGTCCGGTCCGCGCGGCCCCGGTGCCGCGCCGCTCCACCCGCCCCGGTGGAGGCCGCTGAGAGGACACCCGGGAGTGTCCGGACCCCCGCTACGGCCGGAGGTGATCGGGGTACGGGGCGGGTGGAGCGCCGGTTACCTTTTCGCGCTCCGCACCCGCCCGACTGCTCCCCCGCCCGGACTTCCTTGCAGACCGAACGTATCCGCAACTTCTGCATCGTCGCGCACATCGACCACGGGAAGTCGACGCTCGCGGACCGTCTCCTGGAGGGTACGCATACGCTCGATGAGCGGCAGATGCGCGAGCAGGTGCTCGACGACAACGAGCTCGAGCGCGAGCGCGGCATCACGATCAAGCTTCACGCGGTCCGAATGTCGTACATCGCCGGGGACGGGGTCGAGTACGAGCTGAACCTCATCGACACGCCGGGCCACGTCGACTTCACGTACGAGGTGTCGCGCTCGCTGCAGGCGTGCGAGGGAGCCATCCTCGTGGTCGACGCGACGCAGGGTGTCCAGGCCCAGACGCTCTCGAACCTCTTCCTGGCGCTCGAGGCCGACCTGGAGATCATCCCGGTCATCAACAAGATCGATCTTCCGGGCGCGGAGCCCGAGCGTCGGCGCGACGAGGTCGCCGACCTCCTCGGGGTCGACCCGGATACCGTGCTCGTCGCGAGCGCCAAGGAGGGCATCGGGATCGATGCCATCCTCGAGGCCGTGGTGGAGCGTGTCCCGGCGCCGGTGGGAGACGCGTCCGCGCCGCTCAGGGCGCTGATCTTCGACTCGTACTATGACAAGTATCTGGGCGCCGTCCCGTCCGTGCGCGTCGTCGACGGCGTCCTGAAGCCCGACATGCGCATCACCTTCGGGAACGTGGACGCGAGCTACGAAGTGACCGAAGTCGGCTGTATGCGTCTGGGCCGGATCCGTCAGGACGAGCTCGGACCCGGCGAGGTCGGCTACGTCGTCGCGGCGATCAAGGAGGTGGCCGACACGAGGGTCGGGGACACGATCCTCGACGCCGACCGGCCCTCGTCCGAGCTCCTGCCCGGGTACCAGGAGGTGCGGCCGATGGTCTTCGCGGGGCTGTACCCCACGGACGCCGACGACTACGAGGATCTGCGCGACGCCCTCGACCGACTGCGGTTGAACGACGCGTCGCTCCAGTACGAGCCGGAGACCTCCGTCGCGCTCGGATTCGGCTTCCGCTGCGGCTTCCTGGGTCTCCTGCACATGGAGATCGTCCAGGAGCGGCTCGAGCGGGAGTTCGACGTCGACCTGATCACCACGGTGCCCAACGTGGAGTACCACGTCGAGCTGACCGACGGGACGTCCCTCGAGATCGAGAGTCCGACGACGCTTCCTCCGGCCGGCCGCATCGAGTCGATCTCCGAGCCGATCGTGACCGCTCGTATCCTGTGTCCCTCCGAGTACATCGGGAACGTCCAGAAGCTCTGCCACGACCGGCGGGGGGTCTTCAAGGGGATGAGCTACCTCGACACGCAGCGCGTCGAGCTCGACTTCGAACTCCCGCTCTCCGAGATCGTCCTCGACTTCTACGACCGACTCAAGAGCGGAACGCGCGGATATGCCGCGCTGGACTACGAGTTCAAGGAGTACCGCGCCGACGACCTGGTCCGTCTCGACGTGCTGGTCAACGGTGATCCGGTCGACGCCTTCAGCGTGATCATCCACGAGAGCAAGGCGTACGAGCACGGCCGCGACCTGGTCCGGAAGCTCAAGGATCTGATCCCGCGGCAACAGTTCCAGGTGGCGCTGCAGGCGGCGATCGGCAACGACGTCGTGGCGCGTACGAACGTGAAGGCGTTGCGCAAGAACGTCACCGCCAAGTGCTACGGGGGAGACGTGAGCCGGAAGCGCAAGCTCCTCGAGAAGCAGAAGGAGGGGAAGCGCCGTATGAAACAGGTGGGCACGGTGGAGATCCCGCAGGAGGCGTTCCTGGCCGTGCTGAACCTCGGCGACGGCTGATGCGACGGACGGGCGCGGCCGACGAACATCCGGCGCGAACGGTGAACGGGCGCCCCGGCCGATGAGCACCCACTGGGTCGTCGGGGTCGATATCGGGGGTACGAACACCGTCGTCGCCGTGGTGCCGTATCAGGGGGGGCTGCCCGAGGCCGGTCGGACCCTGGAAACGCGGCCGGAGCGTGGTCCCGAGGAGGGGGTCACGGAGATCGCCGCCGTCGCCGGGTCGCTCCTCGACGACGTGCTCGACCGCGAGGGCGGGACGCGCGCCGACGTCCTGGGGGTGGGGATCGGGTGTCCGGGCCCGCTCGATCTCCGGGCCGGCGTGATCGGCGCGACCCCCAACCTCGGATGGGAAGGCTTCCCGATCCGGGATCGGATCGCGGGGGCGCTCGGCCTGCCCGCCTCGCTCGACAACGACGCGAACTGCGCGACGTACGGCGAATGGTGGCAGGGAGCGGGCCGCGGTACCCGTTCCCTCGTCGGGGTGACGCTGGGCACCGGCATCGGGGGCGGCTTCATCGAAGGCGGGCGGCTTCTGCGCGGCGCGAGCGGTTCGGCGTGCGAGATCGGCCACACGACGATCGACGTGTCGGGACGGCTTTGCGGGTGCGGCAACCACGGGTGCCTGGAGGCGTACGCGTCGGGGCCCGCCATCGCGGCACGCGCCCGCGAGGGGCTCGCCTCCGGCGTCGAGTCGAGGTTGCCCGAGCTGGTGGACGGAGACCTCGGGCGTGTGACGGCCGCCACCGTGTACGAGGCGTCGCGGCTTGGCGACCTCTGGGCGCGAGAGGTCGTGGCCGAGACGGCACGCTTCCTCGGGGTCGGGCTGGCCAACCTGGTGAATACGTTCAACCCGGAGATGATCGTCGTGGTGGGGGGCGTCACGCGCGCGGGCGACCACCTCTTCCGACCTCTCCGGGAGGAAGTCGGCCGGCGCGCCTTCAGCAGCGCGGTCGACGCCTGCGTGATCGTGCCGGGCGCGCTGCCCCAGACCGCGGGAGTCATCGGCGCGGCCGGTGTCTTCGTCATGGAGCGTCGCCGCTGACCCGCACGCTGGGCGTGGTCGGGACGCTCGTGCGGGACCGCTTCGAACCGGGACCTGAGGGGCGAGCTGCGGTGGAGAGAGCCGCCGACGGCTCCGGGGAAGTGTGGGGCGGGATCGCGTACGGGGTGTGCGCCGCGGCGGTCGCCCTCCCGCGGTCGTGGACGATC